>JAIRZY010000243.1 GCA_031266995.1 Tannerella sp. | reverse complement strand
CCGAGGTTGTCGATCACCCTGTAGCCTGCGCAGGCAAAGAAGTTGCACGAGAACTGCGACCGCGCGAGCCGCATGGCCAGGCTGCCGATGGTGAGCATGAACGCTTTCGGCGTCCTGCCACTGCGTTCGGTGGCGAGGCGCAGGTCTTCGAACTCGGACGCACCGCGGCTGAAGTCGAGCGCCGGGATGTCCGTGCCGCCGGCGGCGCAGCAGCAGCACGTCCCGTCGGCGTCGCTGATTTTCGAGGCCGCCGTTTCCGTGAAGTTCGGGTACTGGTTGGTGCCGAGCAGCGTCTCGCGGCGCGTGGCCACGGCTTTCCGGCGGGCGGCCGAGGAAGCGTTGACGGCGTTCTGTACCTCGCCGCACTTCACCGCGGCGTAAAACCCGCCCCTGTCCTCCGTCTCGAGGAAGAGCGTCCACGCGGCCTGCGCCAGCGAACCGGTCAGCACCTCGATATAGTACGAGCCGGCCGAAGGGTCGACGACCTTGTCGAAATGACATTCCTCCCTGAGCAGCAACTGCTGGTTGCGGGCGATGCGTTCGGAGAATTCGTCGGGCGTCCGGCAGGCGCTGTCGAACGGCGAGACCGTGATGGAATCGACGCCGGCGATGGCCGCCGACATGGTTTCGGTCTGGGTACGCAGCAGGTTCACGTGCGCGTCGTAAACGGTCAGATTCCACCCCGACGTCTGCGCGTGGGCAAGCATCTTGCCGTCGCACGCGCACTCCGTCCCGTAAGCCGCCACAATCTCGGCCCACAGCCAGCGGGCGGCGCGAAACTTGGCTATCTCCATGAAATAGTTGGAACTGATGCCGAAGTTGAACTTGATCTTCCGCGCCACCTCGCCCGGTGCAAATCCCGCGTCGGAGAGCCGCGCGACGATTTCGTTGCCCCACGCCAGCGCGTAGCCCAGCTCCTGCGAGAGGTACGCGCCCGCGTCGCACAGCAGGCAGGCGTCGACCGACAGCGCCCGGTATCCCGGCAGCGCTCCGGCAGCCTCCAGTACGGCGGCAGCCTCTTCGACCCAGCCGTCGTGCAGCAGGCCCTTCACCAGCGGACGCCTGAACGGATTCCAGTTCACCGAGCCGCGGCATTTCTCCACGTCGGCACCCGTTTCCGTCAGGTAGCCGGCCAGCAGCGTCAGCAGCGCGGCCGTCCGCCCCGGGCAGGTCTTGAAATTCAGTTCCACCGCTTCGGGACAGATGCCCTCAAGCAGCACAGCGATGTTTTCGGCCGTCACGCCGTCGCCCGCAAAATGGAATCCCAGCGAAGTGACCCCTTTCTGCAGCACGTCGAGCGCCAGCGCGTTGGCGGCGCGGAAGTCACCCCGCACGTCGATGTCCTGGCGTATCAGCCAGTCGTTGTCCCGTTTCGTCCCGCGGACGTAGGGAAACTCTCCCGGCAGGGACGAAACGGTCTTCCATCCCTCGATGTCCTCCCGCCGGTAGAAGGGATTCACGCCGAAGCCCTCGCCGGTTTTCCATACCAGCTTTTTCTCGAACGGCGCCCCCTTGAGGTCGGCCGTAATCTTCGCCATCCACTCTTCGGTAGACACGGGCGGAAATTCCGAAAAAAGCTTTTCCTTCAATTCTGTCATAAAATCAAAACTTAAATCGTTATCTATATAGTTAATTTGTACTGTCGATGGAGTGTTCGGATCGACCTCTCCCCCGTCCCCGCTCCGCGAGAGGGAGAAATATCCGGGCGGCTGGGCGCTCTGCTTCGGGTCGAATTTCTGAATCTGTAATACTCATTTATGTGCAGAAAAATGTAACACGCGGCAAAGATACATCGTTTTTGCCAGACACGCTCAAAAACATTGCAAAAATTATTGCCTGCGAGGCGAAAACGGTACGGTTCCGGACGGCGGGAACAGGCCGGAAAGTACAAATCCCTGTCCGCGATATGAGAGGCAGGAAAACCGTAGCCTTTGTTTGGAGAAAACGGAACTTGAGCGTTCAAAGCTTTCAATCTTGTTTCCTTTAACTTTGGCTATACTTAAGGCGACATACTATAGAAAATACCTCCCAAAATTTTTAAAAAAAACAAAGTGACATCGCAGAATGACTGAAAACAGTACACACCCATGTTCCCGGAAAGAAAATCAGGCATTTCGGGGAAATATGTCTACCGGAACGCCCTCGCCTACCCCTGTTCAAGTTTGCTTATTAAATCTCGGAATGATGACAATGGTTTTTATAACCGGTATAAAGTTAAAACGGACATTGTATTTTATATATATTTTTTAAATTATGCAAGCCAAATAAATTATTTACATTTGCGTCCTCGACAAGATTTCGACACAATGAAGAAAATATGTTTTTTCCTGTTGACGCTGTTGGTCGTCACTGCGGGCTTTGCCAAAAACCGGACACAGAAAGAGTCGGAGGCAATTGCCGCATCTTTCTATTCGAAACAGTTTTCTCTCAGAAGTGCACCTGCTGCACAGATTTTTACGCTGGCGTATGCTTGCACGGACGATGAGGGGTTTTCCCTGCGTTCGGCGACGACGGATGCCTACTATTATGTATTTAATATAGGTGACGACGACGGCTTCATCATCATATCCGGCGACGACCGGGCAAACGACGTGCTGGGCTACGCCACAAGCGGACACTTCGATATCGACAGGATTCCATCCAACTTCAGAAACTGGCTTTCGTTCTACCGTTCGGAATTAAAAATCCTCTCCGAAATGCCGGACTCCGTGTCCGTGCTTCCGGTGGTTTACGACATGCACGAATTAGTCGATTCCATCCCGTATGCGTCGGAAATTCAGCCTCTGCTGGGCCAGATTGCATGGGGTCAACGTGAGCCTTTCAACGAACTGTGCCCCATCATACCCGAAACGGAGGTGCGTGCCGTTGCAGGATGCGTCGCCATCGCTATGGCGCAAATCATGAAATACTACGAATGGCCGATCAGAGGAACGGGGGCGAAATCTTATGTTTCTGAAAAACATCACATCCGACTGAATGCCGATTTTTCGCAGACGACATACGACTGGGCAAATATACGCGACACATACACTGGCGAAGAGAGTGAGAAAGAAAAAAGCGCAGTGTCCACGCTGGTCTACCATTGCGGAGTGGCGTCCGAAATGAATTACAGCTACGAAAGCGGTGCAAGTCAACAAATTGCTGCTTTCGGGATGAAAGATCATTTCAATTACGACCCGAACATGCAACTGCTCGAACGCAGTTTCTATTCTACACGCGACTGGTACAACCTGTTGAAAAAGGAGTTGAATGCCTCGCGACCCGTATTTTATATAGGTGCACGAAGCAATATGACGGCGCATGCATTCGTCTGCGACGGATACGACCGAAATGGCCTGTTTCATTTCAACTGGGGATGGACGGGATCCAGCAACGGATATTTCAACACATCGGTTGTCGAATCGTGGAACATGTCGGGGTATAACGGAGCGCAGAATATCATCGTCGGTATCCAGCCCGCACATACAGAGACGTCCGTATTACAGACTCAACTTTTTGTGCCGGAAAGACACGGTCCTGTTACTTCGGAAAGTACCTTCGGGCGAGATGAAAAATTCGGCTTCTCGACAGGCGTATACCATACCTGTGTTTCGCGCTTCTCGGGAGAAGTCGGGATCGGGCTGTATGACAATGAAGATGAACTGATTGCGATCCTGTATCGCGACACCGTCCACAACATGCGCAACAACGATAAGTACGTCATCGAAAATTCGATTTCCATCCCCTACAGGATTCGAAATGGAGAATATGTCCTGCATCCCGTCTCTTCGACCGACGGAGTGCACTGGAAACAGATCAGAAGTCGCATCATGACTCCTGTTTATATGAAGGTAATAATCAGCGAGCAATCCATCACGCTCGTACGACCCGCAAACGGTATCCCCAACCTGATTCTTGACAAACTGACAATCCTCCCGACGGAACTCTTCGCCAACACAAACTACGGCCTGGTGGAAGCCACGCTGTCGAACATTGGACAGGAAGAAGCCCGCACGTCTGTCGAATTTGTGTTCATCCCGTACAATGTGCCTATCGAAGATTATATTGTTAACGGAATGAACGTCAAATATCCCAAACAGGTAGAGGCGAGATTCATAACGCTGAATCCGGATGAAAAGAAAACAGTCAGCTACAAGCCGAACATCACGATTCCCGCCGGTCACTACAGTTTGTTCGTCCTCGAACACATGACGAATAAATGTCTGAATGCCAAAACGCCCGTGCGTTTTACCATCCTGCCCGAACCGGCGCTGGTGCTGGCGGAAGAAATATCGTTCCCGTACGAATATGTGCAACTCGGAGACACATTCACCGTCACGATAAAAAATCGCGGAACGGATTTCGCAGGCTACATCCTTGTGGACATTTTCGACGGAGAAACCGGACTGCTGCCCGTAGACAGCCTGAAACCGCAAGCCGTCAATATACGCAAAAATGAGCAGAAAACACTGGAATTCATATTCAACGGACAATCCGAACTGCCACCGGACGACTATACGCTCCGCGTATCGTACGCAACCACTCCGTCAAGAAACGGACTGATATTCGCTTTCGAACCAAAAGAATATGCATCTCTGCATATTAGCATAAAAGAAATAGCCAAGAGCAGTCCGCCCGTATCAAAGACGCTCGCATTTTATCCAAATCCGGCGCGAGACGTACTGTATATCCATGCAGATGAAGATGTCAATTCCCTAAGCATCTACGATCTGAACGGCAAACAGATAACGGCCGTCCACTCCGACAGGGCCGGTGTCGTCAGCGTACCGGTCCATCATCTGCCTCCCGGCATATACATCCTTCGATACGAAACGAGAGGCGAGGTGCGGACAGGGAAGTTTGTGAAGTTGTGATTTAATATCTCCGATTCAATATCTCCGAATAAACTACGGCTTTACGGAACGCGTTCGCATCGTTCAGTCCCAATTCTTCTGCGGGCGAGGCTTCATTCGTTTCCTCAATCGGCAGAGAGGCAGCATTTTCCGTCACACGCCGACCTTCGTTCGTGAATAGCGCTTCGTATCCGCGCGCACGCTTTGCCTTCACAGGGGCGGGTGGCGGCGTTTTCTTTCGCACACTCGGCGGAGGGGGAGGAACATGTGACATCTGTTCATGCGCCAACGGAGGGGACGGTGGCATAGTCACCTCATCTTTACGCTTTTTCTTTGCCGAATTGAACAGCGAGATAACGGCAATTACTAAAAAAATGATATAATATAGCCAATCTCCGGTATTCTCCATAAGTTTTAATATTTTTGCAAGCCAAAAGTAAGCATTTATTTTGTAAACGAACCGCTTCATGGCGAAAAAATATGAATAGCGAACAAAAAACGGGAAGGCAGATGCGGAAATTATATATGGAAACGTATGGTTGCCAGATGAATGTAGCCGACAGCGAGGTTGTTGCGTCTATCATGCAAACCGACGGATATGTGATCACGGAAAACATCAACGAGGCGGATGCCATTTTTGTGAACACCTGTTCGGTACGCGACAACGCCGAGCAGCGCGTCATCGGACGGCTGCAATACTTCCAGTCTTTTCGCAAAAAGAATAAGTCGCTGATAATAGGAGTGCTTGGCTGTATGGCCGAGCGTGTGAAAGAGCAGTTGCTCAACGAACACGGCGTCGACCTCGTGGCAGGCCCCGATTCGTATATGGATTTGCCGAACCTGGCAGGCGCGGTCGAGCGCGGTGAAAAGGCGATCAACGTAACACTGTCGACACAGGAAACATACCGGGACATTATTCCGCTGAAAATTGGCGGAGTACGTATTTCGGGATTCATCTCCATTATGCGCGGCTGCAACAACTTCTGCACATACTGCATCGTGCCCTACACACGTGGACGCGAGCGCAGTCGCGACGTGGAAAGCATCCTGAACGAAGTCCGCGACATGAAAACGCACGGATATCGCGAAATCACGCTACTGGGGCAAAACGTCAATTCGTATCGCTTTGAAAAATACGGTGAAACGATCGGATTCCCTCGCCTACTGGCTTGTGTGGCCGAAGAGGTGCCCGGAATACGCATCCGCTTCACGACGTCACACCCGAAAGACATGAGCAACGAAACGCTCCACGTCATGAAGGCACACAAAAACATCTGCAAGCACATTCACTTGCCCGCACAGTCGGGCAGTACGCGAATACTGAAGGTGATGAATCGTAAATATACGCGTGAATGGTATCTGGAACGCATCGCCGCTATCCGCCGGATCATGCCGGACTGCGCCGTCTCGACTGACCTTTTCTGTGGCTATCATTCTGAAACGGAAGACGATTATGAGGCGACCCTTTCGCTGATGCGCGAGGTGGGTTACGACGCGGCTTTCCTGTTCAAATATTCCGAGCGGCCGGGCACTTACGCGGCCGGGCATTTGAAGGACGATGTGCCGGAAACAGAGAAAATCAGACGGTTACAGGGATTGATTCAGTTGCAGAACAAACTGTCGGAAGCCAGTAACCGGCGCGATGTCGGCAAAACGTTCGAAGTACTGGTAGAAGGTTTTTCGAAGCGTTCGCGCGAACAGTTGTTTGGACGTACACAGCAAAACAAGGTCGTGATTTTTGACAGGCAAAACCATCGTATCGGCCAATATGTCAATGTAACAATCACCGACGCTACGTCGGCAACGCTGTTCGGATCGCCGTTGACTGATAATTTGGATATGTAATAAAACATAACTTTACACAAAATATGCAATTAGCTATAGGTAAATTCAGGACAAAATTGTTATTTTGTGGCGAAATTCGGGAGGACTGTTGTCTTTTCGTAAAAAACTATGCATCAGTACTGAAACAGAATGGCAAAAAATAAAAATACATCGCCCGTTTCCTTTTTTAACTCGAACTTAATCACAATTATAAGCATTTCGCTGGTGCTGTTTCTGATTGGCGTGTTTTTTATTGTCGGATTGATAAGCCACGATTTGTCTGTCTACATGAAAGAGAACCTTTCCCTCACCATTGTACTGAAAGATAACATCAAAAGCTCGGAAATCAGCCAGATGCAGCACGAGTTGAATGCGTTGCCGTTTATCAAAACGTCCCGATATATTTCCAAAACGGACGCCGCCAAAGAGATGGCAAGCGAATTGGGTGAAGACCCGCAGACGTTTCTCGGCTTCAATCCGTTTCTGGCCTCCATCGAGGTGAAACTGAAGTCGGAATATACACATACGGACAGCCTGAAGATGGTGGAAAAGCGATTGACGACCTCGACTAATGTCGCCGATCTGGTTTACCAAAAAGACATGATGTATATCGTCAACAACAATATCCGGCAGATCGTGATTGCCTTGACGATTTCGATTATCATACTGGTACTCATCTCGTTCGCATTAATCAGCAACACGATTCGCCTCCTGATTTATTCGAGGCGTTTCCTGATCTATACGATGCGGCTGGTAGGCGCCACGCCCGGATTTATCCGGAAACCGTTTATTAAATACAGTATTATTAACGGTTCATTTGCTGCCGTACTGGCAATTTTGATGCTGGTCACGGCGTTATATTATCTTGAATCGAATCTGGCAGGTCTGGGGCAGATCATGAGCTGGCACGAATTGAGCGTTGTTTTTGCTGCTCTACTCGTCGCGGGTATATTTATTTCGGTGATTGCCGCTTATTTTGCCGTGAATCGATTTTTGCGGATGGAAAGAGGAAAATTGTATTATATATAATATTCACAAATAATTAAAACAGAAATATGATGGACAGGGATTTTGCTTTCGGAAAAAGTAACTTTATCTGGATTGGCATTTCAATCGCGTTTATTATCATCGGTTTTGCACTGATGAGTGGCGGCAGTTCGCAGGACGACGTATCGTTCAATCCGCAGATATTCAGCGCACAACGCATTGTGGTGGCGCCGATTGTGACGATGATTGGATTTATACTGATGGTCTATAGCATCCTGAAAGGAGACAAGCGTCGCGGCCAAAACGATGATTCCACAGAATGAACTGGCTTGAAGCACTCATTTCAGGTATTATCCAAGGACTTACTGAGTTTTTGCCGGTCAGCAGCAGCGGCCATCTGATGATTGCGGGCACGCTGTTCGGGTTGAGCGGCGAAGAAAATCTGACGTTTGCAATTGTCGTGCATGCAGCTACGGTTTTAAGCACTATCTGCGTATTGTGGAAAGAAGTGGCCGTGCTTTTCCGGGGACTTTTCTCATTTCGCTGGAATGTTGAAACGCAGATGGTTTGCAAAATATTGCTGTCTATGATTCCAGTCGGAATTGTGGGCGTGCTACTGAGAGACTATGTGGAAGCGCTCTTCGGCAGTGGGTTGCTGTTAGTCGGAATCATGCTGTTTGTGACGGCTTTATTGCTGTTTTTTGCCAGTTATGCGAAAGCAGGTCGCAAGGAGACGATTTCGTTTCGCGATGCGCTCGTGACAGGTATTGCGCAGGCGTGCGCCGTACTGCCGGGACTGTCGCGTTCGGGCGCTACGATCGCAACAGGTATCATGCTGGGAAACAGGAAAGAAGACGTGGCCAAGTTTTCATTCCTGATGGTAATTATCCCCGTGCTGGGTGAAGCGATACTCGACCTGCTGAAAGGCAATTTTTCGGCCGAAGCGTCGGGCATTTCACCTTTAACGCTGATAACAGGATTTTTAGCCGCGTTCATTTCGGGCGCCGTAGCTTGCCGCTGGATGATACGGCTTGTGAGTAAAGGCAAACTGATCTACTTCGCATATTACTGTATTGCGGCCGGCCTGTTTGCCGTCATATATACGTTTCTGATATAAAGAATGTTGCAATGATGGATTTTATTGGCGGAGAAATACTTTATTTCAACAAGCCGCTCGACTGGACCTCGTTCGATCTCGTCAACAAATTCAGGAACAAGCTCTCGCGCAAGCTGAAGGTCAAGAAGATAAAGGTCGGTCATGCGGGCACGCTGGATCCCGGGGCGACGGGCGTAATGATTGTCTGCACGGGCAAAGCGACGAAGCGGATTGAAGAGTTTCAGTATCAGACGAAAGAGTATGTCGCTACAATGAAACTGGGCGAAACGACACCCTCGTTCGACCTGGAAACGGAAGTCGACCATACGTATCCGACCGCTCACATCACGTGCGACAACGTCCGGGAAGCGCTGGCCGCATTCGTCGGCGAAATCAGTCAGGTACCGCCGGTTTATTCTGCCTGTAAAATCGACGGGAAACGTGCATACAAACTGGCAAGGAAAGGCAGGGAAGTGCCATTGAAAGCGAAAACGCTGGTGATAGACGAAGTGGAACTGCTGGCATGCGACCTACCTGTGATAAAAATCAGAGTGGCGTGCAGCAAAGGGACGTACATCCGCGCCCTGGCCCGCGACATCGGCATCGCCCTCTCGTCAGGGGCACATCTGATTGCTCTGGAACGCACGCGCATTGGCAACGTGACGCTCGATATGTGTATGTCGCCTGACCGTATTGATGATTTTTTAGAAGAAATAACAATAAAAACGATAAGTGATGAAGCTATCTAAATTCAAATTCAATTTGCCGCCGGAATTGATTGCGACGCATCCGGCGCCCCATCGGGACGAATCACGCCTGATGGTCATCCATCGTGATACAGGTGTGATAGAGCATCGCATTTTCAAGGACTTAATCAATTATTTCGGGAAAGGCGACGTGTTCGTAATGAACAATACACGGGTTTTTCCCGCGCGGCTGTATGGCAACAAAGAAAAAACGGGCGCCAAAATCGAAGTGTTTCTGCTCAGAGAGTTGAATCCGAATCTGCGCCTGTGGGATGTGCTGGTCGATCCCGCGCGCAAAATCCGCATCGGTAACAAGCTCTATTTCGGTGAAGACGAATCAATGGTGGCCGAAGTGATCGACAATACGACTTCGCGCGGGCGTACGCTTCGATTTCTCTACGACGGCACGCACGACGAGTTTCGGGTCTCGCTGTATGCGCTGGGCGAAACGCCTCTGCCCAAATACATTGAACGGCCTGTCGAACCGGAAGATGCCGAACGCTACCAGACCATTTACGCCACCGAGGAGGGCGCCGTGGTAGCGCCTGCCGCCGGACTGCATTTCAGCCGCGAACTGATGCGGAGGCTTGAAATCAAAGACAGCAAATTCGTTTTCCTGACCGTACATTCGGGACTGGGAAACTATCGGGAAATAGATGTGGAAGATTTGTCGAAACACAAGGTTGACTCCGAACAGATTTTCATTGGCGCCGACGTGGTGACTTCCGTCAACAAGGCGATAGATGCCGGACGTAAAGTCTGTGCCGTAGGCACTTCCGTCATGCGGGCTATCGAAACGGCGGTGAGCACCGACAAACACCTGAAGGAATACGACGGCTGGACGAACAAGTTCATTTTCCTGCCGTACGAGTTCAGCGTGGCGAACGCGATGATCACCAATTTCCACATGCCGCTCTCGACACTGCTGATGATGGCAGCTTCGTTCGGCGGGTACGAGCTGATTATGAAGGCATATCAAACAGCTATCAAAGAGGGGTATAAATTCTGCGCGTATGGCGACGCCATGCTGATTCTGTAGTGAATGGCGACGGCGTACCTTAGCCTTGGTTCCAATCTGGGAAACCGGCGCAAATATTTGATCACGGCGATGGCACTGCTTGCTGAAAGAGCCGGTGACATTCTGTGTATTTCAACCTTTTATGAAACAGAGCCGTGGGGATTCGAGTCGCCAAACACATTTCTGAACGCAGCCGCGCGGCTGGATACCGCACTGAAGCCACTTGACTTGCTGGCCGTCACGCAGCAAATTGAACACAACCTTGGACGGACACGTGAACCGGACGACATGCGTTATCAGGACCGTACGATTGATATCGATCTGTTGCTATATGATGATATATTGCTGGATTCAAGCGAACTGACTCTGCCGCACCCGCTCATGCACCAACGCCTGTTCGTGATGTTGCCTCTGGCCGAAATCGCCCCCCGTCTCCGTCATCCGGTGTTGAAGTGCAGCATGACAGAACTGCTCGGCCGGCTGCGGTGAGTTTTATTCTTCGGGCTGAATGGTCTCTTTCACGTCATCAAGTTCGACCAGTTTGTTTACAATCGCATAGATGGTCAACCCCGCAGGGCTGTGTATCTGCAGTTTATTGGCGATGTTGCGGCGATGCGTAATCACGGTGTGGGTCGAGAGGCAGAGGTGTTCCGCCATCTGACGGTTGGTCATTCCCTTGACGACGCAGACGATGATTTCTTTTTCACGGATGCTAAGTTCCTGCCTGTTATCGCCCGAATCGTCGTCGGGCAGGTAGAAGCGGGTCAGTTTGTCCTTGATCTGCTCGGCCGAATCGTAGAGCGAGATGGTTTCGTCGTAGGCGTTCAGCGCGGCACTGTCGGTCAACGACGTTTGCAGGGCAACGAATTTCAAGCATTTGTGCCCCGAGTCCGTTTTGAGCTGCTGCAGCGACAGCGAGCCGAGCGACAGCGGGTTGAGAATCAATATGTCAGGTTTATACCTGAAAAGTTGCATCCCTAACTGGCCCATGTCTGTAATCTCCATGATATCAATATTTAGTGTCGACAAGCGTTTCAGTACCGAAATAATGCCGCTCCGGATAATCACGGAAGTATCGGCTATGGCAATGTTGATGCGTTTATTCATTTGATATACACCGTTTTTTCGACCGCTTTAATGGCGGGGACAAACAGGTAGTTTTCCACGTCATTGTGTGATGCGAGTTCGTGTGAACAGGTAAAAATATCGAACAGCACGCTGTTGAGTTCGTTGCTGCTGCTCGCCGGATAATATTTGATTATAATATCTTTCAGTTCAGACAGCTTAGCGTCAATATGATCGTGCTGCCGACTGAATATTTCGATGCGGTAATCCTGCGTATCCGCCTTCCCGTTCATCAGCGCATCCACGTAGGGGAAAACCGTATTTTCCTCATACTGCATGTGTTTCTGCACCTCGGCGGCATACTCGTCATAATAGCGGATGATGGCCACAATCACGTCACTGGAGCCGCTCTCGATGGCTCCGAACAGGTTCTTACGGATGGCCGGCAAGCGAAAGTCCAGAAAATAAACGTGTGCATTCTTCAGATACGACACGAGCGAGGCTATCGAAACGGAAGAATCGGTAATCTCCCGCCGTTCGTCGTCGATCAGCATGTTTACGACGGTCAGGAACGTCGGCGCATCCACACTGTTATTACGGCAAACCTCTCCGACGGACTGCTCTCCAAATCCCAAAGCAATGCCAAAGCGGCTCATCACAAGCAACATCTGATAATTTTCGCAAATCAGGTCGCTCATCTTGTCCGTCTCCTTGTATTTCCCTAAACGATACATATATGGTTCCTTTTTCATTATTTATACACTGCAAATATAATACTTTTTACCCGGGAAGCCGTCCCCGTTCATTTTTTTATAAAGGTATGTCAAATGTTCGGGAAGGCAAATACCCATTAACAGGTATTTTACAGGTGGCAGAATACCGATTCCCGCGGACAGGAACAAAGACCTGCGCAAGAGCAAATACAACTCTACGGTTGACACGGATACGCCGGTTCAGGCATACTGCGCACGGCATAAAAAAAACGGCTACTTTATGCTCGTAACCGCCTAATTTAAAGTACTCGAAGCGGGACTTGAACCCGCACAGCCACAATAGCCAAAGGATTTTAAGTCCTTCGTGTCTACCATTCCACCATTCGAGCAAAGAACTGATTTCCTCCATGTGCTTCGGGCGCAAAACTAAACATTATTCCCGGTACAGCCAAATATTTGATACATAAAATTGTTTTCATCATCGTGGGGAGGAGGGGGAGACGGAGATATGAACAGAGTTTTCGCCGAAATTTTCCGGCAGACACTCACTCAAAGGACAGATACGGCTTTATCCGCTCCTCGTCCTCACCGGTAAAGACGTCCAGCAGCCTGAGATTTTCCCAGCCGTCAAGACCCTTTTTCTGTTTGCGAAGCCGGTCAATGGCGCGCGCCTGTTGGCGGCTGATGTAGGGATGCCGGCTCAGCAAATCGACGGAAAGCGTGTTGACCGGCATTTTTCTGACGAGTGAGGCGTCGACCGTAAACCAGGGCGAAAGCTCGGCGTATTTATTCGCGTCGACGTCATACACCTCGCCCAACTGTGCGATCGCGTAAAACCCGCCCAGCAGGTCCCGATAGCGGACAATGTTGCGTGCGTAATAAGAGCCTATCCCGGGTATTTTCTTCAGCATGAAGGTATCCGCCGTATTCAATTCGACAACGGTGCCGGCCGCGAATTTCTCCACCCGGGTGTAGACCGGTCTGCCCGCCGGCACGGTCTGCTCTGCTCCGCCGGAGACAGAGTCGCGTGGCGGCGACGCTTGCGAACCGGCATCGGACGGAGACCGGTTTTCCGCAGCGGACAGCAGCGGCTGTGCAGCGACCGGGTCTGCCTCGAAGGACAGATACGGCTTTATCCGCTCGACGTCCTCACCGGTAAAGACGTCCAGCAGTCTGAGGTTTTCCCAGCCGTCAAGACTCTTTTTCTGTTTGCGAAGCCGGTCAATGGCGCGCGCCTGCTGGCGGCTGATGTAGGGATGCCGGCTAAGCGAATCGACGGAAAGCGTGTTGACCGGCATTTTTCTGACGAGCGAGGCGTCGACCGTAAACCAGGGCAAAAGCTCGGCATATTTATCCGCATCGACGTTATACACCTCGCCCAACTGTTCGATCGCGTAAAACCCGCCCAGCATGTCCCGATAGCGTACAATGTTGCGTGCGTAATATGAACCTATCCCGGGGACCTTCTTCAGCGTGAAGGTATCCGCCGCGTTCAGCTCGACGACGGTGCCGGCCGCGAATTTCTCCGTCCGGGTGTAGGCCGGTCTGTTCGCAGGCGCGGGTGGCCGTGTCCTGCCGGATAAGTCGCGCGGCGGCGACGTGCGCGAACGGGCATTGGGCGAAGGCGGCTGTGCAGCGACCGAGTCTGTACGGGCGATCTCCGGCTGCTCCGCCATGTCGCCTTCTTCCACCGGAGACTTTACCCAAAAATACAGAAACACCGCCACCACTATCAAACAGAACAGCAAGACAAGTGCCCGCCGATTCTCCTTCGAAAAATAGAAACCCTTACGCCATGACATAGTATCTTACCGTATTTTTTTTAATGACATTTTTTATGATTGAAACTTGCCGCAAAGATAGTTAAATAAATCAATAGCCCTACCCTGCCGGGTAAATACACAGGCTTCCGGACGGTATTTCTACAGGCGTGAATGTTAAATCCGTTCGCACGGACGGCGTGACCGTTCGCACGAACGGCGAATCCGTTCGCACGAACGGCATGACCGTTCGCACGAATGGCATGACCGTTCGCACGAATGACGCGACCGTTCGCACGAATGACGTGATCATTCCAATGAATACCTCTTGCGCTTCATCATATCATTTTTTACGTTTTCAGTCACTGTAACCGATTTTGTTCTTCCATCCCGATAATGGAGAAACGCTGCAATGAATCGGGAATCACGACCGTGCCACACGAAGTACAATGTTTATCCTGCGTTTTTCATGTTTTTTACGAATATATTGCTAACTTTGCGCCCGTAAAAATTTCCGCGAAGATGACCGAGCGGAGAAACGGCAATACGAATAATGGCAAAAAAGAAAACAAAGAAGAAAAGTCAGGACGAAAACGATATAGACAGCTTTCTGGAATCGACGGCGTCGTTCTTTACGAACGACCGGATGCGTTTCCTGTGCGGGCTGATTCTGAATTTCCTCGTGATATATACGGGCATTGCAATGATTTCCTTCCTCTTCACGGGCGGAGCAGACCAGAGCGCCATCGAGTACATCCCGGTCGGAGACCTGCTCTCCAACCGCGGGCAGGTATCCAACTGGGCCGGCGTGTGGGGCGCGTTCCTCTCCGACCGGCTGATAAACCGGGGCTTCGGCCTCCCCACTTTTTTCATGCTTTTCTTCGCCGGCTCGGCAGGATTCAAGATGATGGGGCTGTGCCGCCTGTCGTTTCTGAGGCGTTTCCTGCTGTGCAGCGTCATGATGCTGTGGGCTTCGCTCTTCTTCGCCTTCGCCTTTACCGAGCATTTTGGCGACACGTTCCTCTACCTCGGCGGGCGCAACGGAAACGTACTCTCCGACGCGCTGATCAAAAACATCGGAAAGCCGGGCGTCATACTCCTGCTGTTCGTCGCATTCCTGATAATCGCCATGTCGCTAAGCCGCAGGGTCATGCCTTTTCTGCAAAAGGCCTTTGCCTTCGCATGGATACGCAAAATAAAGCTGCCGGCAAACAAAAAGAAAAACGCGCATACCGGCAGGGCCGGCGCCACAGAACCGCCGGAAGACAGCGAAGCCGGGGACGGAGATGACGACGATATCGAAGAATACGTGAATGACGACGACAACGACGACGATAAAGGCGCCGATGAAAAAAAATCCGGCACGCCGGCCAAAGGCGAAGTCGTCTTTAACGTCACAAGAGGCGCAGACAGCGACGACGCGGACGGCAACCGCAGGGACAGCGCCGACAGGGACGACGTCGTCGCAAGCGGCGACACGGGCGACAGCGAGGCGGACGACGAGGAATATGACCCGGAGAATCTCGGCAAATACGACCCGCGCCTGGACCTGTCGAACTACCACTTCCCGCCGCTCGAACTGCTGCGAAAATACGGCTCCCCGGAAAATCAGATCAACATGGAAGAGCAGAACGAAAACAAGCAGCGCATCGAACAGACGCTGGCGAACTTCGGCATCAGCATCATCTCCATCAAAGCCACCGTAGGCCCCACGCTGACGCTCTACGAAGTCGTCCCGACTGCCGGCGTCCGCATCGCCAAGATACGCAACCTCGAGGACGACATCGCCCTGAGCCTTTCCGCCCTGGGCATACGCATCATCGCCCCCATGCCCGGAAAAGGCACGATAGGCATCGAAGTGCCAAACAAGGATGCGCAGATCGTCTCCATGTCGTCCGTCATTGCCTCGCGCAAATTCGTCGAAAGCAAATACGACCTGCCCATTGCCCTCGGACGCACGATTACGAACGAAATCTTCATGTTCGACCTCTGTAAAATGCCGCACCTGCTGATGGCCGGCGCCACGGGACAGGGCAAATCGGTCGGCCTGAACGCCATCATCACCTCGCTGCTATACAAGAAACATCCCGCCGAACTCAAGTTCGTGCTGATTGACCCCAAGATGGTGGAATTTAATATCTACGAAGGCGTTGAGCGCCACTACCTCGCCAAACTGCCGGACGAGGACAAGGCCATCATCACCGACTTCACGAAGGTGATACACACGCTGAACTCCCTCTGCCGCGAAATGGACGAACGCTACGAACTGCTCACCGCGGCGCACGTCCGCAACATAAAGGATTACAACGAAAAATTCGTCAGCCGCCGGCTCAATCCCGAAAAGGGACACAAGTTCATGCCCTACATCGTGGTAATCATCGACGAGTTTGGCGACCTCATCATGACGGCCGGGAAAGACATCGAAATGCCGATAGCGCGCATCGCCCAGAAGGCAAGAGCAATCGGTATACACATGATTATCGCCACCCAGCGCCCGTCGACCAATATCATCACCGGCACGATCAAGGCAAACTTCCCCGCGCGTGTCGCCTTCCGCGTCTCGTCGATGATCGACTCGCGGACGATTCTGGATTCGCCCGGCGCAAACCGGCTGATCGGGCGCGGCGACCTGCTCTTCTCGCAGGGCAGCGAGGTGACGCGCGTACAGTGCGCCTTTGTGGATACGCCCGAAGTCGAGGATATTGCGAACTTCATCAGCCGGCAGCCCGGCTACTCGACGGCATTCAGGCTGCCCGAATACGTGCCCGACGGCGAAGAGCCGTCGTCGAGCGGCGCCGACCTGTCGGAACGCGATCCCCTGTTCGACGAAGCCGCCCGCCTGATCGTCGTACAGCAGCAAGGCTCCACATCACTGATACAGCGAAAATTCGCCATCGGATACAACCGTGCGGGACGCCTGATGGATCAACTGGAACGCGCCGGCATCGTCGGCCCCGCCGAAGGCAGCAAGACGCGGCAGGTACTGGTATACGACGAATATACCCTTGAACAGAAACTCAGAAACATGAAATGATGAAACGCTGGAACAACATTTGCCTGTGCCTGCTGACTGCCGCGACGGTCGTACATGCTCAAAAGGCGGAAAACATCCTCGGCAAAGCCGCCGCCGCATACGAACAGTCAAACGGCATCACGGCCTCGCTTGCCGTAAGCATACGCGCCGAAAAACAGGGCGGCGCGGAAAGTTTCGAGGCCGTCATCGAGATGAAAGGCGACAGGTTTCGCCTGACCACGCCCGACATGCGGACGTGGTACGACGGAAAGACGCTGTGGATGTACAGCGTGCGCGCCGGCGAAGTCAGCATCTCGAATCCTTCGGGCGACGAACTGCAGACCCTCAACCCGATGATACTGCTTCGCGGGTATGAAAAAGGATTCAAAGCATCGTACACCGGTGAAAGCACGTCCGACCTCGGCCGGATGGCAGACGACGTGAAGCTCGTGTCTAAAGGAAACGGCGACATCGAAGAAGTCGACCTGCAAATCGACCGCACGACGGCATTGCCCGTACGCATCTCGGCGCTGATGAACAACGGCGTCCGAAGCGTCATCCGCATTGCCGGTATGAAAACGGGCGTCAACCAGCCCGAGACGCTTTTTACCTTCAACGCGGCGGAATATCCGGAGGCGCTGGAGGTAGACCTGCGACCGTAGAAATGAAAAGAATGAATATAGAACTCAAGATACAGGAAATTATATGGAAAAAGAAAAAATACGCTGTTTGATTATCGGATCGGGGCCTGCGGGCTACACGGCTGCGATTTATGCAGGGCGCGCCAATCTTGCGCCCGTGCTGTATGAAGGCATCCAGCCCGGCGGGCAACTGACGACCACGACCGATATAGAAAACTTCCCCGGATACCCGCAGGGCATACCGGGACAGGACATGATGGAAGACCTGAAGAAGCAGGCCGCGCGCTTCGAGACGGATATTCGCCCTGGCACGGTCACGGCCGTCGACCTGTCTGCCGCGCCCTACCGGGTGACCGTCGAAGACCGGGAAACGGTCGACGCCGATACGCTGATCATCGCGACGGGCGCATCGGCCAGATACCTCGGCCTGGCGGACGAACAGAAATACGCGGGCATGGGCGTATCGGCCTGCGCCACGTGCGACGGTTTTTTCTACCGCCGCAAGCGCGTGGCCGTCGTCGGAGGCGGCGACACGGCCTGCGAAGAGGCGCTCTACCTGTCCGGCCTGGCCTCGCACGTCTGCATGATCGTGCGCAAGCCCTATCTGCGGGCATCCCGCGTGATGCAGCAGCGGGTGTTCGACACGCCCGGCATCGAAGTGCTGTTCGAGCATAACACCGTCGGACTGTTCGGCGAAAACGGCGTCGAGGGCGCGCATCTGGTTCGGCGCCAGGGCATGCCCGACGAAGCGCCGGTAGACATCGCCATCGACGGCTTTTTCCTCGCCATCGGACACACGCCCAACTCCGGCATCTTCAAGCCCTGGCTCGAAACGGACCGGGACGGCTACATCGTCACCCGGCCCGGCACGCCCTGTACGCACCTGCCGGGCGTATTTGCCGCGGGAGACGTCGCCGACCCGGTATACAGACAGGCAGTCACGGCGGCGGCAAGCGGCTGCAAGGCGGCCATCGAAGCGGAGCGCTACCTGATGATGAAGAAAAATACCATAAATACAGGTATATGATGAAGAACAGACTCCCTTTGATTATAGCAGCCCTCGCGCTGAGCCTGCCGCTGACAGCGCAGGACAGAGTTGAAATCATTGCACACCGCGGATACTGGCAATCGCGCGGCGCGGCGCAAAACTCGATAGCGGCACTCGAACATGCCGGCAGAATCCGCGTCTACGGCTCGGAGTTCGATGTGCACCTGACGGCCGACGACGTGCCCGTAGTCTATCACGACAACGAAATCGAAGGCGTTGACATTCAAAAATCGTCCTACGCCGCCATCAAGGATTTCACGCTCGCCAACGGCGAAAAAATCCCGACCGCACGCGAATATCTGGAAGCGGCCAAACGCACGGACGTCCGCCTGATTTTCGAACTCAAGCCCCACGCAACGCCCGAACGCAACCGCGAAGCGGCGCGCATCTCGGTCGAGCTGGTGAAAGAAAAGAAACTGATGCACCGCACGGAGTTTATCACCTTCAATGCCGACGCGGGAAAAGAACTGATCCGCCTTGCGCCCGAAGCCGATGTATATTATCTCAACGGCGATCTGTCGCCCCGCGAACTGAAAGCGCAGGGCTTTGCCGGGCTGGACTACCGTTACGACACGATGCGCAAAAATCCCGCATGGTTCAGAGAGGCCAAGGCGCTGGGGCTGGGCATCAACGTGTGGACGGTGAACGACACGACGCTGATACGTGAAATGACCGGTCTGGGCGCGGATTTCATCACGACGGACATTCCACACGACGCACTGATCTTCGTGTCGTCGCCAAACAGATAACCGACCGGCAGTAATGAGGATAATTACCGGACTGATATTCTTCCTTTCGACAAGCTGGATGGTTGTCGCCGAAGAGGCGCATCCGAAGCATGAAATAAGAGCTGTCTGGCTCGCGACCATCTACGGCCTCGACTGGCCGAGCCGTCCCGCCATCGACGAGAACGGCCGGACGCTTCAGCAGCAGGAACTGTGCGTCATGCTCGACCGCCTCAGGGATGCAAACTTCAACACCGTCTTCGTACAGGCGCGACTGCGCGGCGACGTCATCTATCCGTCCGCCATCGAGCCTGTTGCCCGGGTCTTTACCGGTGCATACGGCTCGCTGCCCGGATACGACCCGCTTGCGTTCGTGATCGACGAGTGCCACAGGCGCGGGATGGAGTGTCACGCCTTTTTCGTCACCTTCCCCGTCGGCACGTCGAAAATCGTGGACGAACAGGGCAGCCTGTCCGTGGTGAAGCAGCGGCCACATCTCTGCCTGAGATACAGGAACGAATGGTATCTCGACCCCGGTCTGCCCGAGACGGCGGACTACATCCTCGCGCTCGTACAGGAAATCGTGTGCAACTACGACATCGACGGCATACAGTTCGACTATGTCCGCTATCCGGGCAAAGTCTTCCCCGACGAAAACAGCTACAGTAAATACGGCCGCGGAGCGTCGCTCGAAGACTGGCGGCGCGCAAACATCAACCGGCTGATGGAGCGCGTAAACGGGTGGGTGAAAAAGGAAAAACCCTGGGTACAGGTAAGCAGCTCGCCCGTCGGGAAATATCGCCGGAGCGCATCGACGCCCCGTGCCGGATGGACGGCCTACGACGACGTCTACCAGGACCCGCACGCATGGATGGCGGCCGGCAACCACGACATGATTGTGCCCATGATGTACTTCACGCACGACGAGTTCGACCCGTTTCTCGACCACTGGATCGAGCAGGCACGGCCGCGCCACATGGTCGCCGGGCTGGCCGCCTACCGGCTGAACAGCAGCGAAGGCGACTGGAGCCTGTCGGAAATCAGCAGCCAGATCGACCGTGTGCGGGGGCACGGTGCGGACGGATGCGCCTTCTTCCGCACGCGCTTCGTCGTCGACGACGAGAAAGGCATTTACACACGACTGAAAGATCATTACTTCCGATACCCCGCCCAGCTCCCGCCCCTGACGTGGATGAGCGGAGACGACCCGCCCGCCGCGCCGTCCGAAATCAGGGTCGCGCGCGACGGAAACCGGCTGCATCTGTCATGGGACACGTATCCCGACGGCAGAGACTGCACGTATACCGTATACTATTCGCTGGCCGATTCGCTCGACACCGGCCGGGCGCAGTCTATCCTGGCTACCGGTCTGCGTGAAAACGGACTGTCCGTCACCGTCAGCGACGGCGATGAACGGGGATACCTCTTCGCCGTCACCGCCTCGAACCGTTACCGGATAGAGAGCCTGCCTTCATACGAAACCTACTATTATTATTCCAAATATGAGAAATGAAAACGAACAGCCGTTAATTCCGAAGCGCAGAAACGTGGTCAACTGGTATGTGCTCTACACGTCGCCGCGTACGGAGAAAAGAGTGCAGGCGCGACTGGAAGAGCAGGGCATGGAGAATTATCTGCCGCTGCACAGGGTGCCGCGCGTGTGGTCCGATCGCATCAAGATGGTTGATACTCCGCTGTTTTCGTCATACATCTTCGTCAGATGCCGCGAGGGATTGCTGCGTCCCCTGCTACTTATCTCCGGCGTCGCCAGGATTGTGTACTACAACGGCACGCCGGCCATCATCCGCCAGAAAGACATCGACGCCATCCGCATATTTCTCAGGAAGGCAAGCGAACGGCCTCTGTGCGTAGGCGAAGAGGCCGAGATACTGTGCGGATCGATGAAGCACGTCTCCGGTCGCGTACAGAAGGTGAAGAAAAAATATCTGCTGCTCTATATCGAACAGCTTGGCGCTATCGTCAGCGTGAGCATCGCCAACGTGGCGCGGGCAGACAGGCTCAAGTGATTTAAGATTTTCGGTTAATTCTTTCCCGGTTCTGCGTAGAAACAATGTTTCTGCTCGGAATCCGTCCCGATTCTGTCCGGAATCATTGATTCTGTTCGGAATCCGTCCTGGTTCTGTCCGGAATCATTGATTCTATTCGGGATTCGCTCCGGTTCTGTCCGGAATCATTGATTCTGCTCGGAATCCGCTGCCTGTACAGCGCCTTGAATGTACTGCCCGGTCAGGTTTGCGCCCTGACGGGAGCCTGGGGGAGCCAAAATTATAATGCGTTTGCCTCAGTATAATAACACCTCAAAAAAAAAATTAACCGGATTTATTCTTTTTCCCGCTTTCTTCAGTCAAAGCCGGGACGGGCAAGCGCCCGCCCCGGAACTGCCGGCGACTACCCCCACGGTATGACATCCGACAGTATGGCAAAGGTGTACAACGCGCTCAAATGAAGATTAATGCTGTTCGTCTATGTCTCTTGACAGTGTTCCATAGATGGAGGCCTGGCATCCTAACAGATACGTATAAAAAACAGGTATGGAGGCCAGAATCAGCAATATTCCAATGACAGGTACAACCCTTACAATGCCAATAAAAATCAGCAAAACAATAATGTATGCAACGTACGAGGCAAGGGAAACAAAAAACATCGTCCATTTATTACCATAAGTAAGCTTGTTACTGAGTCTGAGCGCTTCCGCCGCGTTCACGCCCTTGTCCAGCACCAGTAGAACAGCTAACGACCATGAAATAGAAATCACTATCGCCGGGATAAGCATAAACACCATGGCCCCAAGGGTACCAAGAGAGATAAATCCTCTCGTCAAAAAGTATTCACCCGCATAACGGTAATACTTTTTGTCGAAAATGTTCAGCGGCGAAAAGATAGTCCCCCTGCTCAATTGCAGAGGCAATGTCGAAATCGCAATCGTAGTACCTACATTTACATACGGAATCAAAATAGTCAGAATCCATAAGATAAGTGCACCTAACAAAGAAGGCACATTTTTTGTCCCGTAGACAAGGCCCTCTTTCATAACCGTTAAAAAATCAAGTTTCTTTTCCATTACGTGTAAAATTTAGTATAATAATTATTTAAAAATAAAACTGTTACCCATATTATTTTATAGTTGAATCTCTGCATATCCCGTTCCGTTTAATCCATGCACACGGTTTGCCATCTCTTCATTTTATTATCATTTGCGCGACATACCATATCGAAATCGCACAAAGCGCCGGGAAAAGCGCTCCCGCCAGACAAATCACAAAGAGTTGCATTTTCGTCGGCACAATTTTCCTCGACCATTCGGTCATCTTACTTACATGTTCATTTTCTGTTTTCATTGCAATTAAATTTTTAATCAGTAACTTAATATCTTTTTTTTCTATTCGCGTCTGTCCCGGTGCTCTCCCTCCGGCGAAGGAAGGAACGGGAGTACGGTATGCCTCAATTGATCACTAACAAACTGATATATATGGTTCCGCACTTCCCGTTCCACTGCATTTATGTTTCGCCGTCATTTCCGCTTTGCCGCACTGCCATCATGACTCCATTCATGATTCCCGTTTCCGTTGCTGCAGGATAACCGTCTCGCAACGCAGGCATCGGCATGTACCCCTTATACTTTTCAGCACGGGATGCCACAGTTTGGGAACCAACGGATTCGCCGGGTTCCCGCCTTCCACTTTGTTGTAAAATACTGGCATAGCTTTGATATTTTGAGTGAATAAATGAGTGACGGAATGATTGAACATGGGATTGACGGGATAACAGAATGGCGGAACTCCCGAATCCGGGAATCCTCAAATTTTGAATGTGGAATCTTGAATTTTTACGCCCGTCAGGCGCACAGGGTGTCGAAAATATTAGTTTACAGTGAAATACGCCCCCCCCCGGCAATAATCATGCCAAAGCCTGCTGCGGAGCGGCTCAGAAGAAGACTATTTTCGAGAAAAATTGACATAATAACAACTTTTATGTTTTTATCCGTATTTACTGTTTTTGTGTCCTGCACGAACGGGCGTTGAAGCCGCCTCCGTACATTTTCACCGCGCAAATATACGGGAAAAAACATTATGCAAAACTTTTTTGCGACTTTTTTTTGAGCGAATGTGAAAAAATGACGTGGAAGGGGTTTAATGTTTAAACATAGAGACGGAGAATAATGTGAGAATGAGGAAATGAGACAGTGCGGGATGATCACTGCGCGTGTCCGTCGTCATTGCGACAGCGGGAAGCAGTCTGAAGACGAGGCTGAAAGAAAGTTGTGGTTTCACTTAATCCCGAAATGTCCATTGGCCCTCCCGCGACTTCCGGCAAGGTTTCCCCGCAAGGGGAAAGTTCGCTGCAGCGTGCAGGAAGGTTTCCCCACATGGGGAAAGTTTGCTGCAGCGTGCAGGAAGGTTTCCCCACGTGGGGAAAGTTCGCTGCAGCGTGCAGGAAGGTTTCCCCACGTGGGGAAAGTTCGCTGCAGCGTGCAGGAAGGTTTCCCCATGTGGGGAAAGTTTGCAGCACAGTGCAATAGCTTTTCCCCGCGCGGGGAAAGTCTCCCGCAGCTTGCGGCAGAGAATCAATCAATGTGCTGATGGATATTTTGGAATGAATGTACGGGGCCTCAGGCCGTGACGGGGCGCAGTTTCTCTCTCAGGTACCGCCCCGTATAAGACGCCTCGCAGTCGGCCACTTCGCGCGGCGTGCCGGCGCATACGAGGTGCCCGCCGTCCTTTCCGCCTTCGGGGCCGAGGTCGATGACGTAGTCGGCGCATTTGATGACGTCGGGATGATGTTCGATGATCACCAGCGTGTGCCCGCGGGCAATCAGGGCGGCGAAGGCGCCGAGCAG
>JAIRZY010000167.1 GCA_031266995.1 Tannerella sp. | reverse complement strand
CAGAAAGCCTTGACGGTCTTGAACGTGCCACTCTCCCTGCGCTTGATCCGCTCGTACTCCTCGATGCAACCCAACATCCGATGGGCCAGGGTTTGCGATAATAAAGATGAGTTTGTCATGATAATTCTTATTACGTGTCAAAGATAGAAACATGTAACGAATTAGTTGACTTTTACAGCAATGACGGGACTCGACCCGTTGAGACCCCTACATTCAGCCCGGTGCGGACGGGAGACCGCGACGGGCGGTTTTTTTGGACAGATAAAGAAAGTGTGTATCTTTGCACGTTTTTTTAACGGTAGTGAAGATGCACATTTTCTCGTGTTACAGACGTGTTTCCGTATCTGTCGCGCTATTTGTCGCGCTGGCGGGCAGCGTGTGGGCGCAGATGGCGGAAGAAAACGGGCCGCCTGCTGCGGAGGCTTCGCCGGCGTCGTGGCTATACGGCAAATACCTGTCGTTCTACGATGCCTACAGGCACGACCCGGAGTATCTCAAAAACGAGGCCGGGAGACTGAAAGTGCGTCTGCTGGGCACGTTTCAGTCGCCCTATTTCACGATCCAGGCCAAAAATGACGCGGAAAAAAGGATCCGTTTCGATTCCGAACCGCTGCGCTACGTCGGGGCCGACGTGGGGTGGAACATCTTCTCGCTGGGCTACAGCCTGGGTATCGACGCGCGCAGCAACCTGAGCAACCGCCGCCTGAGCCTCAATACCTATTCGCGCTTCTTTGCGATCAACACCGAGATACTGTGGCTGAACAGCCTGCGCGTCTCGGTGCCCGCCGACTTCATGTCCGGCGACGAAAGCGCGGCGTTCCTGCCGAGAACAATCACGCTGGGCGACGCCAGCTTTCGTTCGCGGTCGGCGCACGTCGTCTTTTTCCCCGGAGGAAAGAAAATGGCTTACGGCAATACGATTAACCCCGTCTTCCGCCAGTTGAAGAATGCGGGAACGGTCGTCGCCGCGCTCGGATATGCGGACTACAATCTCGACACGAACATCAAAAACATGGATCTTGCCCGCTACGAATGGCTCGCGGATCTGGGCATAAACAGGATAGACCTGTACAAGTATGAATTTGGCGCGGGTTATTCGTACAATTTTGTCTCCGGCAATCACTGGGTGATATTCGTCTCCGACATGATCGGGATTTCCGCCAAGCATTATTCCTACGAAATGTTGCCTGACCATGCCCCGACCCGTGAAACAAAGCTGGGCGGAAGCAATTACTTCCGCGCGGGCACGTGCTACTATAACAGGGATTATTTTATCGGCGCGCACGTGTATCACGAATTTGACGCGCTGCGCACAAGCCGGTTTCAGTTTAACAAAAACAGCCAGACGGCGGTTCTCTACGTCGGATACAAATTCAGCATCAACCGCTTCAACCGTTTCGTGTCCGACCTGCTGCACATCAACGTCCTCTGACCGTTCCCGTCCCGGCGCTTCCGGCGCACCGGGCTGCTCAATCCGTAAACGGAACAAAAAAACAGGAACATCCGGCGAAAATCCGGACATTCCTGCAGTCACTTTGTGTTTAGGTTATGGTATCAGATTATTTTTTCCACTTTATCGAGATTCTTCGACAGGTCGGCGTCCGACAGCTCGTCGTTGATCAGTTCCTGCGCAAAATACTGGTCGTAGGCTGCCATGTCGATCAGTCCGTGCCCGGAGAGGTTGAAGAGGATCGTCCTCGGCCGTCCTTCCTGTTTGGCCTGTTCGGCTTCGCGGATGGCGGCGGCAATGGCGTGCGCCGATTCGGGGGCCGGAATGATTCCTTCGGTACGGGCAAAGAGCGTGGCGGCGTCGAACGTGTCCAGTTGCCTGACGTCTACGGCATCCACGTAGCCGTCGCGCCTGAGCTGGCTCACAATCGAACCTGCGCCGTGATAGCGCAGCCCGCCGGCGTGGATATGCGCGGGGGCAAACGTATGCCCGAGCGTAAACATCGGCACCAGCGGCGTATAGCCTGCCTCGTCGCCAAAATCGTATTGAAACATGCCGCGCGTCAGCTTCGGACACGAGGCCGGCTCGGCTGCCACGATGCGTATCTCGCGGCCGCCCGTCAGCTTGTGGCGCAGGAACGGGAAGCTGATTCCCGAAAAGTTCGACCCGCCGCCGAAGCAGCCGATGACGACGTCGGGATATTCGCCCGCCATCTCCATCTGTTTCTCGGCTTCGAGGCCGATGACGGTCTGGTGCAGGATGACGTGATTCAGCACGCTGCCCAGCGTATACTTGCAGTTGGGCGTCTGCATCGCCAGCTCGATGGCTTCGGAGATGGCTGTGCCCAGGCTACCCTGATAGGTCGGGTTGTCGGTCAGGATTTTGCGTCCCGCCCTGGTGCTCATGCTGGGCGAGGCAATCACCTGCGCCCCGAAGGTCTGCATGACGGAGCGGCGGTAAGGCTTCTGGTTATAGCTGACTTTCACCATGTAGACGGCCAGCTCAAGCCCGAACGCTTTGGCGGCATACGACATGGCGGCACCCCACTGCCCGGCGCCGGTTTCGGTCGTGATGTTCGTGACGCCTTCCTTCCGGCAGTAATAGGCCTGCGCGAGCGCGGAGTTCAGCTTGTGCGAACCGACCGGGCTGACGCTTTCGTTCTTGAAATAGATATGTGCGGGCGTGTCGAGCGCCTTCTCCAGTCCGTCGGCGCGCACGAGCGGCGTCGGGCGCCACACTTTGTACATTTCGCGCACCTCTTCAGGAATCTCAATCCACTCGGCCGTCTGATTCATCTCCTGATGTACCAGCTCCCGGGCGAAAAGCGGATAAAAATCTTCCGGATTCGCCGGCTGCTTCGTCCCCGGATGCAGCGGCGGGAGCGGCTTGTTTTTCATGTCCGCAACGATGTTGTACCACGCTGTCGGAATCTCGTTCTCCTGCAATAAAAATTTCTTTGTACTCATTTGCCTGTTTGTTTTTTTGTTACCGTTGTCCTCATGTCAAAATGCAAATCTGTTTTTTGCGCGGCAAAGGAACGAATAATATTTCGTTAATACAAACATTATTTATATAAAACACCTGTTTATGCCGGATTTTTTTTCACCCTGAAAGTCGAAGTATACGTTCCTATTGCGCAAAGAACGGCGCATATCACGAACGTCGTGTGGAAACTCCGCATCAGTTGCGGATACAGCTCGGGCACTATCAGGCGGTTCCCCATGTGCAGCGAGGTGGCCATCACGGCGATTCCCATGCTGAACGACTGGCCGACCAGGCGCATCGTCCCCATCGTGGCCGACGCCTGTCCGTAGAATTTTTTCTCGACCGAATTCATGATGATGCTCGCGTTGGGCGACGAAAACAGTCCGAAACCGATGCCCAGCAGTATCAGCAGGACGAGGATGACCGCCATCGGCGTGTCGGGCGAGAGAAAAATAAGGCCGCACAATCCACAGACAATCACGCCCATCCCGGCAGTGGCGATGGCGGCGGGATTCAGGCGGTCCGACCATTTGCCGGCGCAGAGCGAGACCAGACACTGCACGACAGCCTGCACAATGAGAATCATTCCGGCATGTTGCGCGTTGAAGCCGCGGATATACTGCAGGTAGAGGCTCATCATGTAGGCGACGGCATACGTGCAGGCATAATTGATGAGCGACGAAAGGTTTGATAGCCCGAACACCCTGTTGCCCGAAAAGATGCGGACATTGAAAACCGGTTGCCTGACTCTCAGTTCGTAAAGCACAAAGAAGATGAACGCGATAATTCCCAGCGCAATGCATACGAACGAAATCGTCTGTGGCAGCCGGGAAAATCCGAAAATCAATCCGAACAGACCCGCTGCGTAAATGGCCGAACCCGCAAGGTCGAACTTCTCGCCTTTCGACTCGACCCATTCGCCCCTCAGCGCGAAAAACGAGCCTGCCACGACCAGGAAACCGAAGGCTCCCGTCAGGAAAAAGAGGCTTTTCCAGCCCCAGTAGTGCGTCAGCAGTCCGCCGGCGAAAGGCCCCGAGGCCAGCGCCAAATACACGACCGCCGTGTTGATTCCGATCGCCTTGCCCCGTTCCTGCGGCGGGAAGACGGAGGTGAGGATGGCCATACCCGTACCGAATATCATGGCGCAGCCCAGGCCCGAAAGTCCGCGGAAAACAATCAGCAGACTCCCCGACGGCGCCAGTCCGCAAAGGAACGTGAAGAGGCTGAAAATCGCTATGCCGCTGATGAAAACCTTCTTTCGTCCGACCATATCGCCCAGACGGGCAAACGGCACCTGAAAGATGGCCGTCGCGATCAGATAGGCCGTGGCTATCCACGTCAGCGACACGGCCTTCATCGAAAAGGCATCGCTAATCTGCGGCAGCGAAAGATTGATGGACGACCCCATGAAGGGGACTAAAAAGGAAGCGAAACAGATGAACGCGAGCGCCGATTTTTTATGCATGACCGTTTTGCAGGGCGTTAACCGAGGCGGCTGATTTTCCGCAAACGCTCTTCGTCGATGATTTTCACCTTGCGGCCGTCGAGGGCGATGAGGCGTTCCGAGACGAAATTGGACAGCGTGCGGATGGCGTTCGACGTCGTCATGTTCGACAGATTGGCCAGATCTTCGCGCGAGAGGTAGATGCTGATCGTGGCGCCGTCCGTTTCCAGCCCGTAGCAGTCCATCAGGAACAGCAGCGATTCGGCCAGCCGACCGCGGATATGCTTCTGCGTCAGATTGACGGTTCGTTCGTCCGCAATGCCGAGGTCGACGGACAGTTGGCGGATGAAAAACATCGCCAGCTTCAGGTTGGCGCGAATCAGGCTGTCTACCACCGTCATCGGGATGATGCATACCGTCGACACCTCGAAGGCCGACGCGTCCGTCAGGTATTTTTCGCCTGCGAAATACGCGCGGTAGGCAAAATACTGAATCGGCTTGATCATGCGGATGATCTGACTGCGCCCGCCTACTCCCTGCTTGGAGATTTTTACTTTCCCCTTGAGCAGGCACATCATGTCCAGCGGCTCATCCCCTTCGCTGTAAATTTTTTCATTTCTTCTGAAATGCTGAATGATGGAATTTGCTCTCAAGACTTCGCGTTCGCGCTCTGTCAGAACCCTCCAGACTTCTGACAGACTTGATGATATATCTACTTCCTTTCTTTCCTGTTTTACCACAACCTGTTATACAGCATAATTATGAAGCACAAATTTACGACATGTTTTTGGAGCGGCAAACATTTTTAGAAAAAATCATGTTAAAATAAATCCTCATGCCGTGATACGCGCTTTTTCACCGGGCAATCCGCACGACTATTATGCCGCGTGCCGACCTGTACGCGTATTCCTGCAGCGAGCGGCTGTCGACCATCACTTTCCGGCCCGCTGACGAAGCATGAAGCAGTCCCGGCGTATCGCCCTGAAAGCAGACAAAGCCCAGATGCGAGACGTCCAGCCCGTCGACGCTCGTGACGAAGCAGACGATGTCGCCGTTCCGCATCTCTCCGGCGTAGTCGCTGATGCGGGCGGGGGGAATCAGGGCATACACGTCGCGCGAAGATATTTCCGCCTCCTTTTCCTGCATCGTCCGTATTCGTTCGGGACGCGATTTCAACTGCCGGTAGAGGTCCGGATGCGAAGACATGAAGGAGAGACGCAGTGCGAGCGGCTCGCCGCCAAGCTGCCGCGTCACGTCGCTCACCAGGCCCCGGCGGCTGTTTTCGAATATCCAGTCCGAAAAATAATGCAGCCGGTCGGTGTAGTCGCGTATCACGCTGTCGCGATATCTCAGCGTCTGCAAATGACGGCAGAACGATTCGAACGAGGGATTCGTGTCTTTCATCGCCAGCGCCATTGCGACCGCCGTCTCGACAAACGTGGTGCAGTCCAGTTCGCGCAGGTTCACGACCAGCCGCTCGGGTTCCTTTTCGAGCGTCGAGGCCACGTAGGGCCTGTCCATGAAGCAGCGGGCAGCTTCGAGAATCAGTTCGCCCGCCGGAAGCGCCGTCCTGCCGGCCAGGGCGGCCGCGCAGCGGTTCCATATTTCGACGTCTTCGTCCGTACAGTCGACGTGTTTCGCCGGCGTCTGTCCGTAGCCGCTGCCCGCGAGCAGGAGCGCGACCGGCAGAAGCAGTATGCGTAAGCGAATCATTGTCATTCAGCTTTTCTTATTTATCAAATCCTGCAGTTTAAGCATCTCGTCCCTGTACTGCGCCGCTTCGAGGAAGTCCATCCGGCGGGCGGCTTCGTTCATCTGCTTCCTTGTCCGCTCGATGGCTTTCTGCAACTGTTCGCGGTTCATGTAGCTGAGGACGGGATCGGCCACGAGCATCGGCGCGGGATCCGTATAGGCGTATTCTTCGACGGGCCTGGCAGGCGAGCGCTCGCCCAGAATGGAGACGGAGGTTCTTACGATCTGTTTCGGCGTGATGCCGTGTTTCAGGTTGTAGGCCAGTTGTTTTTCGCGTCGCCGGTTTGTTTCGTCGATTGTGAGCTGCATGCTTTCCGTGATTTTGTCGGCATAGAAAATCACCTTGCCGTTCACGTTGCGCGCCGCGCGCCCGGCCGTCTGCGTCAGTGAGCGGTGCGAGCGCAGGAAGCCTTCCTTGTCGGCGTCCAGCACGGCCACGAGCGACACGACGGGCAAATCCAGCCCTTCGCGAAGCAGATTCACGCCCACGAGCACGTCGAACAGCCCGCTCCGCAGGTCGTCCATAATGCGGACGCGCTCGAGGGTCTCCACGTCGCTGTGGATGTAACGGCAGCGTATCTCCATCCGTTCCAGATAGGCGGTCAGTTCTTCCGCCATCCGCTTGGTGAGCGTCGTCACGAGCACGCGCTCGTCAACGGCTGCCCGCTGCGTGATTTCTTCCATCAGGTCGTCGATCTGATTCAGGCTCGGGCGGACGTCGATGACGGGATCCAGCAGGCCCGTCGGGCGGATGACCTGATCGACGACAATGCCTTCGCACCGCTGCAGCTCAAATTCCGCAGGCGTGGCGCTCACGTATATCACGCACGGCGCCAAGGCGTCGAACTCGTCGAATTTCAGCGGCCGGTTGTCTTTCGCCGCGGGGAGGCGAAAGCCGTATTCGACCAGCGTCTCCTTGCGCGAATGGTCGCCGCCATACATCGCGCGTATCTGCGGCACCGTGACGTGGCTCTCGTCGATCACGACCAGAAAGTCTTCCGGGAAATAGTCGAGCAGGCAATACGGACGCTCGCCTGCCGCCCTGCCGTCGAAATAGCGCGAATAGTTTTCGATGCCGGAGCAGTGTCCGAGTTCGTGTATCATCTCGAGGTCGAAGCTGACCCGCTCTTCCAGGCGTTTGGCTTCCATGTTTTTGCCGAGCGCCCGGAGGTGGTCGACCTGCTGGCCGAGGTCGACGTGGATCTGTCCGAGAGCCGTGTTGATGCGCTCCTGCGTCGTCACGAAGAGGTTCGCGGGATAGATGTTCAGTTGATGCTGTTCGTCATATTCCTCGCCCGTACGGGGATTGAACGAGGTGATGCGCTCGATCCGGTCGCCCCAGAATTCGACGTGATAGGCCATGCCGTCGTAGCTCTCGATGGAGGGGAAGATGTCGACCGTGTCGCCGTTTACCCTGAAGCTGCCGCTGTTGAAGTCGATCTTGCTGTTCACGTACAGGGCGTCGACCAGCAGGCGCAGCATCCTGTCGCGCTGGATATTCATCTCCGTTTCGAGCCGGACGACCTTCTCGGCGAAAGCGCTCGGGTCGGCCATGCCGTAGAGGCAGGAGACGGACGAGACGACGACGACGTCTCTGCGTCCGGAAAGCAGCGAGGCCGTCGCGCGAAGGCGCAGCTTGTCGATTTCGGGATTGATGGCGAGGTCTTTTTCTATGTATGTATCCGTGCTCGGAATGTAGGCTTCGGGCTGATAGTAGTCGTAGTAGGAGACGAAATACTCGACGGCGCCGTGGGGGAAGAAGCTGCGGAATTCACCGTAAAGCTGGGCGGCCAGCGTCTTGTTGTGACTGAGAATGAGCGTCGGCTTCTGCACCTTCTCGATGACGTTGGCAATCGTAAACGTCTTTCCCGAGCCGGTGACGCCCAGCAGCGTCTGATACGGAACACCGCTCAGCACACCTTCAGACAGCGCCCTGATTGCCTCGGGCTGGTCGCCGGTCGGCTTAAAGGGCGAAACGACTTTAAATTCCATCCCTTAATCTCCCTTCTGCGGCATGACAATCCACAGGATCAGATAGGCCAGCAGCCCCGAAAAAAACGTAAAAACACTCAGCAGAATATATCCGACCCGCACCAGCGTGGGGTCGAGATCCAGATATTCCGCTATGCCGCCACACACGCCGGCGATCATCTTTTCATTATCCGAACGATACAGTCGTTTCGATGTTCCCATATTATATTAATGTTTATGACAGGGGCAAAGGTACGGCGTGAAACGGATATTTCAAAGCCGGGGTTTGAAAAAAATAAAAAACCACCCGTGGAGACGCGATGCATCGCGTCTCTACGTGGTCGGATTCAGATCGTTTGGCATATTGGGCCGTTTCACGGTGCATCGTGGCTGTTTTTACGGGATGACGATGCTGAGGATGTCGCTCCAGGGGCCTTTGACGCCGCGGGTGTTGACCCATCGTCCGGCGAGGTGGAGCCATTTGCTGCG
>JAIRZY010000154.1 GCA_031266995.1 Tannerella sp. | reverse complement strand
AACCGGGATAAATCCACAATAGAGCAACAGCATAATTATGATATTGTAGAAGGTCCGGTTGCAGATGACAAAGTTCAAAACAGGATAGACCAATATTTGAATGGAGAAATATCGAAAGACGTATTTCTCGACATGAAAGTATGATACTATTTATTCCGTCGTAATGGTGAGGAAGACCAACGGTTCGTCGCCTGCTTTCTCAAGGCTGTATGTTGCATTTTTGGGGCAGTAGAACGTGTTGTCGGCGCCGATTTGCGAGTGGTGGCCGTCGAGGGTGACGGTTGCATTGCCGCTTAGGATGTAGATGGCGACCTGTCCCGGAAGGCGGGGGTTGTAGTTTCTGAACACTCTGCCGTTCTGCGTCGCACGTGTCATGACAACCTGAAATCCGTCGGCGAAATGTTTGTCGAGCAGCGTCAGTTGGGCGTCGCTTGTGGTGTCGGCCGTCCATGTGGGCGAGGGCAATACGGTGCAGTCGTCGAACGTGTAGCCGGGCTTGCTTACGGGATGTGGGCGGTCTACGTGGCCGGTGGTTTCGCGCTTTATGACGAGGTATTTGATGGTGTCTTGCTCGTTGGTGCGCTGTATGTTGTGCGACGATCCGCTGGGCGTATATACGAAGTCGCCGGTGCGGAGGATGCGTTCTTCGCCGTTGATGTGGAAATTAACGGGTCCACGGACAATGTAGAACGATTCGTCTTCGTTGTGAACATGTGGTGTGTGTGTCTGTCGTCCGGTGTAGACGCATGACATCTTGACGGTCAGCGTGTCGCCCATCGTCCGGGGGATGTAGTAGTGTGCCCATCCATTGGCATTCATGTCGGAAGCGCGTAGTTCGAACCGGTCGATATAGGTCTCAATGTCTCCCGGGACAGCGTACTGCCGGTTTTGAGCTTTTGCCCCCGGGGCAGACAGCAGTATCCCGGTGACGGCGAGTAAAATAATTCCTGTTTTCATGATGAAAGTGTTGAGTTAAGTAAAAAAAGTGAGGCGCACCGCCGCAAAACGGCGGCACGTCTCCATTTGTTGAAAAGTCATACAACCGGTTCCCATCCGGGTTCATACGTGCGGCTCCAGAGACTTTGCGCTTCGGGGCAGTTGATGATATGTCCGCTGGAAGGGTCGATGGCGAGCCTTTGCCCGGTACGCCATGCGATGTTGCCAAGCTGGACCAGGACGGTGCTCTTATGCAGTTCGGCTACGTCCGCATTGGGGAGGCGGTTGTTTTTGATAGCGTCGATGAAATCGGCAATATGTACCTTATCAAGGTTTGCGCTGGGGCTTGACGGGTCCCGTCCGTCGATGACGTCTTTGGAGTCAACTTCCTTCACCAGCTTGTTGCGCAGGTCGTATATGCGGTATCCATTGTGCCCCGTTTCCATTGCGCCCGTTTCGCCGTAGAAGACGACGCCGCGGTCGGAAGCTTCCGAGTTGCGCGAGTTACAGCTTCGTCCTTCCCAGGTTACGAGGCAATCGTCACCGAACTGGAGGTTGATGATTTGCGTATCAGGAAATTCCCAATCGTCCCGGAAGGCGAATCGCGAACCGTCGGAACTGACATGCGTTGGATAGTCGACGCCCAACCCCCAACGAATCACGTCGATCTCGTGCGTGCCGTTATTCAGCGCTTCGCCTGTTCCCCAATGCCAGAACCAGTGCCAGTTGTAGTGAATCAGGTTGTCGCGGAAGGTGCGGCGCGGCGCGGGTCCCTGCCATAGTTCATAGTCTAGGTGCGCGGGCACTTTTGCCTGTTTGCCGAAGCCGATAGACGTACGGCGGTTGGTGTACCATCCCCGTGCAAAATAGACCTTGCCTATGATACCTTCGTGCAGTTCGTTGATGGCGGCGATGACACCCGGCCACGAACGCCGTTGGGCGCCGATCTGCACGATACGTTTGTATTTGCGTGCAGCGGCAATCATCATTTCGCCTTCCTGCGGAGTGTGGCTACAAGGTTTTTCGCCGTATACATGCTTCCCTGCCTGACAGGCCATGATGGCCGCCGGGGCATGCCAATGGTCGGGCGTGGCATAATACAACGCATCTACGTCTTTGTCTTCAAGTACCTTGCGGATGTCCTTTGCTGCCTTCACACTGTTACCTCCGGCTTTTTTTACGGCGTCCAGTCCCTTTGCGAGGGCGTTTTCGTCTACGTCGCAGACATAGCCGACGTTTATTTCGTCAAAGCTCTGGAAGCTGCGCGCCATGCCGGCTCCCCGCCCGTTTGTGCCCATGACGGCCACATTCAGGCGTTCATTCGCACCCGCCACACGGGCATAACTCTTCGCACTCAGGTTCAGCCCGCCCAGACTCACTCCGATGCCCGTAGCGGCTACCTGTTTGATAAAACTTCTTCTTGAATTTGTGTCCATACTGATATTCGCTTTATTTTAATACTCTTATCTTTATATTCCTGAATGATACAACGTCACCATGATCCTGAAGATGGATATACCCTTGTTCGACATCTCCGAACGCAGGGATGCTGCCTTTGTACTTGCTCAATTCAAGCGCATCTGCGTAAGCTTTGCTTTTACGATCGAAAGATACTGTTTTTTTTCCGTTCAGGTAGTGTTCTACACTGGAACCTTTCGAAACGATACGCGCCTGATTCCATTCGCCGACGGGTTTGTTCGCGTTTTCGAGCGGGGCAAACATGTCGTACAGTCCTGCCTGACGACGGTTTCCGTCGCGTCCCAACTTGGCGTCGGGATGGGTATCGTCGTCAATGATCTGATACTCCAGTCCTAGCCAACCGCCTTTTTCGTAACGGGTAAAGAAGTACTTGATACCACTGTTGGCGCCCGTGGTGACCCGGAAGTCTATCAGCAGTTCAAAGTCGGAGAACTGCTCCTTCGTGATGATGTCGCCACCCCGCCGGTCGCCCTCCTTCATGACGGTCAATACGCCGTCGTTGATCACCCAGCCGAACGCCGGGGGCGCATCCTTGCCCGTAGACGTCCATCCATCCAGGTTTTTACCGTTGAACAGCAGTTTCCAGCCTTGCGCCTTCTCGCTTTCCGTCAACGTATTGATCTGCGCCATGCAAGCTGAATGGACGAGGAAAAGCGTCATACAGATAAAAAATGTCTTTTTCATGTCGATATTCATTTTTAATTACAGTTGTGTATATCCTTTGTTCTGAATGATCTGTTTCGGGTTCGACTGCATCACGGTCATGGGAATGGGGTACGCCAGGGCATCGTCGCTCCATGCGAATTCGGGGAATCCGTCGTATATCTGTTCGACCGTCATTACGTCCCGCGCCCGTCCGGTACGCACGAGGTCGAACCAGCGGTGGTTTTCAAAGGCGAGTTCTATTCTCCGCTCCTTTTCGATGGCGAGCAGGAGTGCATCGTTGGTCGTAAAGTCGCCGGCATTCAGGTCTTTCAGCAGATCGGCAGGCGCTTCGATGTCCGGGTCGCCCGGCGTATTACGCGCACGCTGCCGTATCCGGTTCACGTAGCTAAGTGCGTCCTGCTTGTCACCGCCTGTCCGAACGAGCGCTTCGGCATAAAGAAGGTATATGTCGGCCAGGCGCAGCTCGATCCAATTGTTGCCATTGTCGGAGCCGCTGGTCGAAACATCGTAGTACTTGCAGACGTATTTGTCACCTTCCCATGCGCCGGTCTTGGCATTCAGCCAACCGTCGCGCATGGAGACGTATTTACGGGGGTCGCCGTCTTCGTAGGCTTCGGACATGTCGCGGGTGGGGGCGTTTTCGCCGCTCTTATCGCCGACGAGCACGACTTCTTTGTCCGAGAAGCGGGGCGCGAAGTTGTTGTTCCAAGGGCAACCCGTTGCTCCGTTCGGCGCACCTTTCTTATATTGCACCTCGAAGAGCGATTCGGAAGTATTCTTGTTGGCCACATCAAAGAGCGCGTCGTAAGTCGGTACCAATGCAAACCGTCCGTTGCCGATAATGGTTCTGAACTGTGTGAGTGCACGGGTATAATATTCGTTACCTCCATTGAGCGGATAACCTGCCATAGTCATGTATACTTTTCCGAGCAGAGCGGTTGCACCGCCTTTCGTGGCTCGTCCGATGTCCGTAGGGCCGTATGATTCCGGCAAGTTCGCTTCTGCATATGTCAGGTCTTCCACTATCAGGTTGTATATTTCCTGAAGGGGTACGCGACCCAGTTCATAGGCTTCCGCCTGCGTGATTTCCTTGTCTACTTTCACCACTCCCAGGAGTTCACCGTTCAGCGCATAGCCTCCAAAAATCCGGTTCAGGTAGAAATACATCAGTGCACGCAGAAACCGGGCCTCACCTGTATACTGACGCTTCGTCTCCTCGTCGGCAAATGTCACATCATCGATTCGGCCGATAACGATGTTACATCGTAGGATCAGGTTATAACAGTTGTTCCATGTATCGTTAAGAAATGAATTTTCGGGCAGTAGGGGAGAGGCAAATTCATCCACGCCTTTTTCATTGGCCGGGTTACCGGCGAGCCACGAATAGGTGGTATTATCAGAACGGATTTCGCCCAAGCGATAGAACTGTTGATTATACAGCGCCCTCAGTCCGCCATAGGCCGACAAGACAGCCTGGTTCATGTCTGTTTCCGTCTTGTAAAAGCCGTCGGCATTCAGTTGAGAAGGTGGATTCAACGCAATGAAATCGTCGCTGCAAGCCGTAAGGACACAAGCGGATATAAAGAATAAAAATATCTTTTTCATATTTGTCATAGTTTTTATCAGAATGTAATATTAGCACCTATAATATACGAGCGAGCTGCGGGATAACCCAGATAGTCGCCGCCTTTGGATAGTCCGTTGTTACTCGTAGCCTCACTACTGTTTTCAGGATCGTATCCTACATAATTCGTAAATGTATACAGGTTTCCTCCGGTTACATATACGCGTAGGCCTTTCAGGTTGAATTTTTTCAAAAAACTGTCGCTCAGATTGTATCCCAACGTAACGTTACGGATACGCAGGTAGGAAGCGTCCTGTACCCATGCCGACGACGGGTCGCGCTGCCAGCCCACCGGCGTGCGGGTCGGACGGAAATGGACACCGTCGCCCGGTTCTTCCGGCGAACGCCAGCGATCCATCTGTTCGATCAGGGCGTTGCGGTCACCGTGGTAGATGCCGCACATGCGTTTGTAAAAACTGAATACTTCCGCTCCGTAAGAACCTGTAAACTGAATATCCAGCGTAAAGTTTTTATACGAAAGGTTGTTGCTGAGTCCGCCCGTGAACAGTGGACTGTTATCACCCAGAATTGTTTTATCGTTCTGGTCAAGTATTCCGTTTCCGTCTACATCCTTATACCTCCCGTCGCCTACCTTGTCAGGCGCCAGGTGAGGATATCTGTCCAGTTCTTCCTGATTCATGAACACGCCTTCCTGCACGTAGCCGTAGAAGCTGGCAATCGGGTAGCCGGGCATCGTAATGAAGGCGTTATTCGCATTCGGTGCACTGGCGTAAATGGGACGTCCGTCCACGCCGACCTCCAGCACTTTATTTTTGTTGAATGAAATGTTGAAATTGGTCGACCACTTGAACTCGTTCACCAGGTTTTTAGTGGTAAGCACAAACTCCATACCCCGGTTCTGTATCTTTCCGATGTTCTGCATCTGGGTGGAATATCCGGTGATGGTGGGTACCGGCACGTTGAGCAGGAGGTCGAGCGATTCGCTGTGGTAGAAATCGCCTTCCAGCCGTACCCGGTTGTCGAATACGCCTATTTCAAATCCCACGTTGTACTGCCGCGTCTTCTCCCAGCTCAGGTCGTTGTTGGGCATCGTGTTGGGGTTGACAATATTCTGCAACGCATCTCCGGTAGCGTAATATCCCGTGGAGAGCAACCCGATGGCGGCATAGTTACCGATGCGGTTGTTACCGGCGATGCCCATGCTGGCGCGGAGTTTAAGGTCGTTGATCTGCGTAATGTCCTGCATGAACTTTTCCTGCGACAGGCGCCATCCGGCAGATACGGAGGGGAAGGTACCCCACTTACGGTTGCTGCCGAAGCGCGACGAGCCGTCCCGGCGAAGGGTGGCCGTCAGGAGGTAGCGGTTGTCGAACACGTAGTTGATGCGCCCCAGATAGGAAATCAGGGAGTATTCCGATTCGTCGCTGGTGAGGTTGTACATCGTACCGGCGTTCAGTGTCAGGATATTGTCGTTCGCGAACCCGCGGGATTCGCCCCGCATGTGTGCATACGAATGCGCCTGACTTGTGTAACCCAGCAGGGCGGAGAGAGCGTGCTTCTGTTCGATTGTAACGTTGTAGTTCAGCGTGTTTTCAATGACCCAGTCCTTGTCGTTCCACCGTTCGTTGCTCCCCTCGGCCGGTCGCGGCGCCTTGGAGGCGTCGAAGTCGATGAAGGAAGCGCGGTAGTTCTTGCGCGTATTGTCGCGGATGCCGCCGTTGACACCGATTCTGTATTTCAGTCCGCTGATGATCTCCCATTCGGCAAAGATCGTACCCAGCCAGCCGTAGCGGTCGCGCTTGTCGTATACCTGCTCTGCGATACCGATAGGATTGGCCACGTCGCCGGCCAGTATTTCAGGATTGCGCACCATCGAGCCGTACGAGCCGTCTTCGTTCCTCAAAGGATAGATCGGCGGAAGATTCAGGGCGTACAGGATGGGAGCGTCTTTCCCGTTCGCCTGCTCTTTGCCGGCAGAGGCGTAGGCAATCAGGCTCATCCCGACTTCGAAATTTTTGGTGATTTTAGACGACACGTTCGTACGGAAATTGAAGCGTTCGTAGCCGGTGTTCAGCACGATGCCGTCCTGATTCGTATAGCTGCCCGAAAACGTGTAGCGCGCGCTTTCCGAACCACCCGAAACCGACAGTTCATACTGCTGCAGCGGCGCATTGCGGAACAGCAAATCCTGCCAGTCATTGTCAGGAAGCTGCGCCACCGACGCGGGGTCGAGGAAGTTGTACTGATATCCGCCCGTCCCGTCAGGTATCATATACTGTGTGCTTGCGCTCGGATACAGCGAGCGGCGCGCATTGGAGTCGCCAATGGAGTGCGGCGACCGGTCCGGGTCTTCGGCGATCACGCTCGCGTCCAGCCATGCCTGATTGCGCCCGTCGACAAACCACTGCACATACTGGTCGCGGTTCATCATCTCGATTTTCTTCTCGACCTGCTGGAAGCCGACATACGCATTCATCCTGACCGTAGGCTTGCCGCTCTGTCCCTTTTTGGTGTTGATGATCACTACGCCGTTGGCGCCGCGCGAGCCGTAGATGGCGGTAGAGGAAGCGTCCTTCAGAATCTGGATGCTTTCTATTTCGCTCGGGTTGATGAGGTTCAGGGCGGCGTCTTCCATCGGATAGCCGTCCACGACGTAGAGCGGGTCGGTAGACGAGGTAATCGAGCCTGTCCCGCGAACGCGGATAGACAGCCCCTCGCCGCCCGGCGCGCCGTTGATCTGCTGTACCATCACGCCGGCCACCTGTCCGGCAAGGGCTTCACCGAAGTTGACGGACGAGCGGTCTTTCAGGTTGTCGGCCGAGATGGACGAGACGGCTGTCGTCACGTCCGAACGCTTCTGCGTGCCGTAGCCGACGACCACGACTTCCTCAAGCGTCTGCGTGTCTTCTACCAGCCTGATTCTCAATGGAATGCCCCCCCCGATAATGCGTTGACTTCCTGCGTGATATACCCTATGTAGGAGACTTGCAGCACGGCGCGTTCCTGTTGTACGATGAGGCTGAAGTTCCCGTCGATGTCGGTCACGGCGCCGTTCACCGTACCCTTTTCGAGCACGTTGGCGCCGATGACCGGTTCGCCCGACATGTCGGTGACCGTACCCGTGATGCGGCGGCCTGACTGCTGCGCCACGGCGGGCAGGATGGAGAGAAAGACGCCACGGCGGTTGAGCACGATCTGGCGGTCGCTGATGGCATACGAGATGTCGGCGTCGCGAAAGAGGTTGTCAAGCACTGTGGTGATGTTTTCATTGTTGGCCAGGATTGATACCCGGCTCTCGACGTTCACGATCTTCTTGTTGTAGAGAAAGCGAAATTCGCTCTGTTCTTCTATGCCGTTGATGACGTCTTCGACGGTCGCATTGTTCATGCGAAGACTTATTGCGGCCGTCTGGGAGTAGGTGTTCATTCCTGCGGCCTGTGTTACGCCGATAATCAGTAAAAGAATGGATATTCTCATGATGTTAGCAACTTTGACGGCATGTTCGTGCCGTACGATTTTTTTAATTAAAAGATTGTTCATACATTTGTAACCGTTTAGTTTTAATAATTGTGTTGACTGATACTTTTTCTTACAACTGAACGCCCTTGGGAAAGGCCTGCTTCGCCTTTCCCTTTTTTTGGCGGGTTGCGTTTTCATCTGTTTCTTCTTCTTTTTTTCTTCACGGGCATTCGGTATTAAAGTTTATTACAAAAAATAATATTTACGCTGTCATGTAACAAGACGCGCGGGGCGGATTTTACCACATCGCCGTACGTGTTTTTTTTCTACCGTCTTCGCTTGTAGACGTCGATCTGTTTTCGCGCATAGAGGTGGTCGACGTTCCGCTCGCGACGGTGCTGCACGAAGCGTATGGGCGCCGTCTGTTCGAGCAGGCGGAGTATCTCGTCGAGCGACTCGTCCTCGAAGGTAGCGCGGTAGAGATCGGAGGCGATTTCGGGGTTCTTGACGTGTATGTCGACGTTGAAGGTACGCGACAGACGCTTGAAGACGTACGAGAGCGGATCGTCGCGAAAGACCGTCAGCCCGTCCTTCCACGCGCACCACCGGTAGGCGTCCGCCGCCGTCACCTCGCTCCGCCCCGTCTGGCAGTTGTACGACGCGCGCTGCCCGGCCTCCATCGTGAACGGCGCCGTGCGGCTAAAGGCTACGTCGATGCGGCCGTTGAGCATCGTGACAAACGTGACGGAATCGGCCGGCCACGCTTCGACGTTAAACGTCGTCCCCGTAGCCGTCAGCACCATCTGTTCCGTCTCTACCGTGAAGGGGTTCTTCGCGTCCGACTGCACCTCGAAGTAAGCCTCGCCGTCGAGCGCCACGCTGCGCCGTCCGCCGCCGAAAGCGACGGGATACGTCAGCGTGCTGCCGCCGTTGAGCCACACCTGCGAACCGTCGGGGAGGCTCACGAGCGAGAGCGTGCCGCACGGCACGGTCACCTCCTGAAGCGCCGCGCCGCGCGCCCCAGGCAGGTCGTCCACAGCAAGATAGACCGACACCGCAAGCAGAGGGATGACGAGCACCGCGGCCACGCGCTGAAACCATACCGCGGCGCGCCGCATCGGACGCGACGCCCCGATCAGCCCGGCTACGCGACGCTCGGCTGCGCGCACGTCGATATCGTCCGGCGCGAAGGCCGGCCGGCGGCTCAGGAAGGCTTCGATGAGCCGCTCCGTCCGTTCTTCGTCTTTATTCTTCATTTCCGTTTCTTCCATTCCTTATACACTATATGACGTATGTAAACGCACTTACCACATTTCAGCCGCGGCGGCGACCGTGCGTCAGGTACTCCTTCATGTGCATCTTGAGCAGTTCGATGGCGCGGGCGATGCGCACTTCGACGGTACGTTCGGACAGATGGAGGCGCACCGCTATCTCGCGATACTTCAGGCCCTCGAAGCGGTTCATCTCGAACGCTTCTCGACACGGGCGGGGAATGCGCTCAAGCGCTGCCAGCAGGTGTCGCTGCAGGTCGGAATAGAGGACACAGTTCTCCGTATCCAGCTCACCGGCAACGCTTGCCGCCTGCACGTACGCCTCGTGTTCGCGCACCACGTCGCGGTGACGAAGCTCGTCGAGACAGCCGTTGCGAACGGCCCCGAGCAGGTATGAGCGGAGCGAGGACGTGATGTCAATCGCGCGCCGGTCGTTCCACAGCTTGAGGAATACGGACTGCACCACGTCTTCGCACGCCTCGCGCTCGCCGGGAAGGAAGTTCCCGCCAAACATCACCAGGTCTCGGTACCAGATCCTGAACAGCCGCGAAAAGGAGTCTCTGCTGCCCGCCTTCAGCCCGGCAATCAGGTCGTGTTCGTCATGCATCGGTTCGTTTGTTTTATTCTGTTGGCAAATGTACAAACTATTATCAATTCGGGATACATAATTTAATAATTCGGCAGTGAATAATTCCACGACCCCGTAATCACATCCGCAGGGGGTGCGGAAGGGGTGGAATGCAAAATGATAAAACGCTGATGCTGTGATGATTGAAAAGCCAGTCCTGTTAGCGACCATTAACAGGCTTAGTTAGCGACCATGAACAGCCTTAGTTCATGACCATGAACAGGGGCTGTTAATGACCATGAACAGGCGCTGTTAATGGTCGCTAAATAGTGCGGCTATCGACCGTTCGCAGGACGGGTTATGTATGCATACTGATTATGTGACGTTTAGCATAATTACTGACGGCATGTGACGGGGGTTGCCGTGTTGAAAAAGGGGCGCACGGCCGATAACGGTCATGCGCCCCAAAAAAACAAATGAAAATAAAGATCTACCTGATCGAGACTTTAAATGCGAAGCCGCTGTCGAGTTCGACAAGGTAGACGCCGGCAGACATTACGGCGATTTCGGTGCGGCCGGCCGGTGCGAAAACGGTTTTCAACAGGCGGCCGGAGAGGTCATATATGCGGGCTGTGAGGGCTACGGGCGTCGAGATGCAGAGGCTGCGCCCGGTGCTCCATGCGCGTGTTGCGGCATCGACGTGCCGGATGGCAGCGGGTGTGACGTTGATGTATACCTCTTCGTGCACGTTGTGTATCGTGACGGTGTATGACAGGCTGTCGGCGTTGGGGCTGACGGATACGCCGATGGAGTCGTGTACGAGGACGCGGCTCGTGGTCACTTCGGGCGTGAAGGGCCGGCTGCCGTTTGGCGTAAGCGTGAACACGAAGTCGCCGCCGCTCTTGATGTAATATGTGCCCGGTTCGGGGCTGAGCGTGGCGCCGGGAACGGGCGGGAGAGTGATGCGGCGCGAGCGCAGTTCTTCGTAGAAGGATAGTATCCAGAGTGTGAGCGTGCGCGTCTGGGGAGGAAAGAATCCTCCGGCGCTGCTGACCCGGACGGTGAGGCTGTATCGCCCTTCGCCGCCAAGCGGTGTGCCGCTGATGATGCCGTCTTCGAACTTCAGGCCGGGAGGCATGGTGCCGCCGGTCAGGGTCCACTGCATGTCGGGGACGGTATAGGCGTATACGCGTGCGGAATAGGGTACGTTTTCGATGCCGTCGTCAAGCCCGGTCATGAAGAGGGGCTGGGCGGCGGGCGGCGGCGGATTTATGATGAGGGTGCCGGTCTGCGCGGGCGATGTGCCCCATGCGTTCGAGGCTGTGACGGTGACGTGATACGTGCCGGCCGTGACGGGTATTCCGCTGATAATGCCGCTGCTGCTGAGCTGCAGTCCGGGAGGTGCGCCTGTCCATGACCACGAGGAGGGACTGCCGGTGGCGGTGAGCGTGGCGCCGACGTATGCTTCGCCGACCGCTCCGTCGGGCAGCGTGAATGAGCTGACGAGTGGCGGCGGCGATGCCTGCTGCACGACGAGCGTAAATTCACGGCTTGACCAGCCTTCGGCGTTGGTCGCCTTTATGGTAAATTTATACGTTCCCGGGCTTGTCGGTGTTCCTTCGATTTCGTCCTGCGGATTGAGCATGAAGCCTGTTGGCGGCAACATGCCGGCGCTGACGGTCAGTGTGCCGGGCTTGTCGGTATCAATCTTTACTTTATAGGGGAGGCCTACGGCGGCGGGTGGCAGGACGGGCGGGGTGACGATCATCGGCACGTTGGCCGGCAGCACGGTGAGGGGGTAGACGATGCCTACCGAGTCGGGGCCGGAGGGGAGCGTGGGACGGGTGGCCGGGTTCTTTGCCCACATCTTCAGGCCATACGTGCCGGCTGTTCCCTGAATCGGGGTGCCGAGTATACGGCGTGTGGAGGGGTCGAAGGTGATGCCGGTCGGGAAGCTCGCCGGGTCATACTGCACGTCGACATACTGGCTGCCAGTGATCTGTATCACGACGGCGGCGAGGGGCGTGTTTTCCTTTACGGATGCCGACGCTCCGAGGTCGGTCGTGACGAAGACGGGCAGTATGGGGCTGGTGGGCGACGAGGCAAAGATCGAGATCGAATAGGAGTCGTAGTCGAACATTCCCTCCGTTTCGGCGCATATCGTAAAATTCTGCGTTTCGACGGTCACGGGCGTCCCGTGCAGCGTGCCGTCATCGTCGAGTACGAAGCCCGTGGGCAGGTTTCCGGCCGTGCGGTAAAACTTCACGGAAGGTAACCCCGTGCCGGGCTTTAGCTTGAAACGATATGAATAGGGAATGGTGAGCTGCCCTTCATTGGCGTTGTCCTGTATGAGGCTGTCCTGCGTGGTGGCAATCTCGGGCGGAACGATGGTGCTCACTGCGATGGTGAACTGGTGCTCGCTGGCGCCGGCCGGGTTGTATGCCCTGACGGTGAACGTATAGCTCCCTGCCGAGGTGGTGGTGAGCGCTCCGGATATGCGGCCCGTGGCGCCGTCGAGCTTCAAGTCCGGGGGCAGCGCGCCGGCCGTGAGGGTGAACCCGGGCAGGGGCGAGCCGGCGGTCGAGAGGCGTACCGTGTCGCTGTATGTACGTCCCGTGAAGCCGTTTGCAAGCGGCGAGGGGTCGATGACGGGGGCGATGACGGGTGTGCCCGGCAGGTTGATTTCGAACACGGACGGCGCCGTGGCAAGGTCGGGCGCGTCGGTTGTGTTCGTAATCTCATTGAATACTTTTAATGTATACGTGCCCGGCTGTACGCCCGTAAAGTCGAGGATGGCCGATATGGGCGCTCCTGTCGAGGGGAGGGCTTTCGTATAGTACCTGATGCCGTCGCGGTCTTCGAGCAGGCATGAGATGAACGCACCGGTGCCGCCCGTGCCGCCTGTGCAGTTGAGCGTGAGGCTGCCGGCCACGGTGATGTACCCGTTCAGCGGCGCTGTGGTCGAAGTGGCGGTAAAGGGGGTGAGTGTCACGTCGTCGATCAGGGTGAGCTTGAGCGTCGTCGCAGGAGTGAACACTGCGGGAGTGAACGACAGGCTTGTGCCCGCAGGCTTGCTTTGCGATACCATCAGCACACGGTCGCGGTCGAGGTTCAGGGCCAGTCGCACGGGCTTTCGCGTGTTGACGGATGCGGCATCCTTCGCGCCGGTCGTGCGTGTGATCTGCGTGATGTAGCCCTGGAACGGCGAGTTGTTGTGCGAGCGCGTAATCCAGTCGTCGTCGGCCGGCGCCGAGGTTGTGTTGACGTACGACATCGTGTAGCGTGTATTCACGCTCCTGCGCGACGCGCCGGCCGGATATACCGCCTCGACGACATCGAGCGACGGGAGAAATATGTAATCCTCCGTATCCACGTTGTCGACATTGCCTCCGAGCGACGGATTGGTCAGACGCGAGCGGACGATGGCGCTGCGCTCGGCCGGCGAGAAGTAGTCTTTCCTCGCAGCACCGCCCGTCGCGTTCCACTTGGCCGTGACCATGCCGGCAGGCGGTGCAGGCAGGGCGGAATGGGGGAATACGACGCCGATCAGGTCGTTGAACTGGCCTACCGTCGCAGGGGGATATGAGGTGAGCGCACCGCGGTAGACGGGCGGGATCGTGTCGCCGCTGTGTCCGAGCAGCACTTGGTCTGTGATCCACTGCCGTATCGACGAGTTTTTCCACGTCCCGTCCCACGTTGCGTTCATCGACGGCTCGTTATATGGCACGACGTCGATGTTCTGATCCGTAAACATCAGTATGCCTTCCGCCCCGTTGCTCACGGCCTGCCACGCGAGCGGCCCGACGGTGATGATCGTGGCCTGCCGGCGGGGCGATTTGCCGAACGACAGCGCGCCGCCGTTCAGCACCTGATTGTCCGATTCGGCTATGACGAACGGCGCGCCGGGCGTCTCGGGCATCGGCTTGTGATCCATTGCCTCGAGAACCGTATTAAGGTATATTTGCGGATACATGCCGAAATACACGCTGTTGTAGGGCGCGGCAGAATTGACAGCCTGACTGATGCTGCCAATGTTCTGCGCGACGGAGATCTGAACCGCTGCAGCGAGCGCGACGAACGCCGCCGGCGCAATGCGGGCAATGCGGGAGAGGCATCGCATGACGACGGCTCCCGCGCGGTGTGAATGATATGTCGATTGATTCATGTCTGTCTGTTTTTATTTCTTAATACTCTCTCATTTCTTTATCTGTCCGGCAAGCGCCTTGTATGTCGCGCCGCGGAACGAGACGATATACATCCCGGCAGGCAGCGGCACGTCGACCGTCATGCCCGCCTTCACCCATGCGGTTGCGACCAGCAGGCCGGGGATACTGTATACTTTCGCCTCGCCGTCGCCGGCCGCACGGATGTGCAGGCAGCCGTCGCCGCTCCACACCCTGTCTGCCGTGCCCGCGACGCCTGTGCCGGCATCGGGAGTGCGGCGGATGTAGATCGTGATTGGCTCGCGTATCTCGCGAATCGTCACGAAATAGCCGTTGCTGTTCCCGTCCGCCTCGACGACGACGCCTTCCGCATCCGTACCGATATGCCGGTTGGTCGTCACCGTCGGCGGTTCCTTGTCCGCCTCGCCCGATACCGGAACGATATAGAACGTGAAGTCGCATCCGCTCTCGACGCGGTGAAGTCCCTCCTGCGGGTCGGTACGGTAGCCCTCCGCAGCGGGCAGGCTGACGTCGCGCTCAATGACGATCGCGGGCATCTCGACGGCGATGATTTCACCCGTGTTGAGGGTGATTTCCACTTCGGGCACGGTGTGCAGCTTCAGTGTGAAAACGAAACTTCCGTTCATGCCCTTCGGCATACCGAGCGTACCGGCGACAGCCTCGTCAAAAGCCGTGTACGTGATGTCGCCCTCTGCCACCGTCAGGCCGAAGTTGTGCAGCACTTCGATGGCATTAAGGCGCGGCGTCAGCCACTTTTTCACCTTCGGCGGATCGTTTGCTACCTGCTGCGAAACAACGTGATGCGTCTGTTTAAATATCCGTATCAGCTCGTCGAGGCCGGGCGCTACCACCGTGCTGTCGGCAACGTAGGGCATGTTCGAGCTTGTCTCCGGGACGGGCGTCGGCACCCCGCTCACGTCGTACCACAGTTCATAGACATATACCGCCGCGGCGGCAGTGAAGTTACCGGCCGTCGTATAGGCGGCGCTGCCCAGCGGAACCACGATATCTCCGATTGTCACAGGTGGATGTACGGGGATGGCGGTTGCGGTATACGTACCGTCCTTCTTCACGCGCACCCTCAGGTTGCTGTATGGCGCAATGTTCAGGCGAAACAGGTTCTTGCCGGCCAGTGTCAGGTCTACCGGTCCGCCCGTATAAACCTGCCTGTGAGGATAGGCATGAAGGCCTTCCCTGTATCCGGCTGTGATCTGTGTCGAGTCGAGGCTCGCTGCTGCTATGCCTACGGTTGCCGTCAGCACGGGTATGACGTCGGTAGACGGCTGCCTGCCGTGGAGCCGTACCGTGAAGTTGTATGGCTGCGCAGTGGCAGTCATGTTGGGCGGCAGCACGACGTCGAGGTATGCCGTCGTGTCGGTGAAGCTGGCGGCCGGCACCGGTACTTCCTCTCCGAGCGTATAGCCGGGAATCAGGTCGTTGAAGACGATGAATAGATTCCCCGCCGCGGCTGTCAGGTTCTTGCCGCCAACCCAGATGCGCACCGTGCCGCCGGGAGCGTCAAGCATCTGCGGAACGATTTTTGTCCCTGCCCCGCCGTCCGGAATCTCGGGCATCTGTATGGAGAAGTGCAGCTTCGTATTCGGCAGATAGTTGCCGTCGAAGTTGCGGATATAATTGCCCGGTATCTCAAATTCGTAGCTGCCGTTCGGGAAGCCGACCGGCGAGGGCGAACCAGTCCTGAGATTGTTGTCGTCCGTGACCAGCAGTTCGTACTGTCCCGGCGTAGCGATGTCGAGCACCGTCGAGGGGAGCTGCGTGAGCATGAACTGCGCCTGCAGGCTTGCCAGTGCGCCCGTCGCCGTGAAGGGGATGCTGCCGATATATACGCTGTCCTGCTTTCCGGGTGTAATACCATTTCCATTAATATATATCAGCAGCGTGTCGAGCGAAGAGAGTACGGCGCCCTCGGCAATGTTGAACGCCGCATAGGGAAATTCGGAACTGAAGACCACGTACTGCGGCTGCGACGCCGTCTGCGTGCGTGCCTGTATCTCGTCTTCGGCCGCGCCCTGCTTCACGACGGTCGTGATAGGCGTTCTGTTGGGCAGGCCCGGATTGGGCGTGACGCTGATGATCCAGTCTGAAAAGTATCCCGTCGGATTCTCCGTCGCGACGTCCGGCACCACGCTCGTAACCGTACCGTGATCGACGAAGATATCGCCGACGGTCAGGTTTTTCACGCCATACGGATACTGTCCGAGCCGGTTCTTAAACTTCGCCCTGATCTTGAAGGGGCCGTTGACGACGGTGTCTGTCGGCATCTCCATCATCAGGTCGGGAGGCGGCAGGACTTTTTCGAGTACATTGATATTGAATTGCCTCGGGACGGGCGCTTCGGGCAGGTTATCGGTGCTGAAGAGCACCCACCCGTCATACGACGTGCCCGGATTCCGTCCGTGCTTCAGCCTCAGTTCGAGTTGAAAGGTCGAGCCGGCGGGAATGTAGAAACCTCCCTCGTCCGAGAAGAGCAGGCTGGCAAGCGCCGCATTGATGGCCGCCTGCAGCGACGTGCCCGGATTGCCGGCCAGTTCGTAGTCGTTGCCGATGATAATAATTTCGGGGTTATACAGTTTCTGGTTGCCGATATTCCCTATCGTCAGTGTAATCTTGTTGAGCGGATCGGTCACGGCATATCCGTCATACAGCTCAGGCGGCGTCGACGGACTGATTGCCACGCTGGGGATATACGACGGCGCAATCATTACGAAGCGCGGCACATTACGAAGACTGGGAGTGGCGGAGGCGAAGTGATTCGCCTTGGGACTGTTTGCGTTGTAGACCGGATCTACGGCCGGAGCGGGATAATTCAGTCCGTATGTCGGAAGCGCCCCTCCTGCTACATATTGACAGACGTACGCCACATTGTCGGATCTCGTCGGTACGGGGCTGTAGCTGTGATTCTTTTCCGTCTTGGCGCCGGTCAGGAACGCCACGTCCATGTTTGCCGGGATAAAGCCGCCGTTCAGGAGCAGGACGTATTTGTCCGGCCCCGTCTGTATGGCGGGAGCCGTCGTCGCCGCCCAGTCTGTATAATTGGGGCGGTGCTGACCCGTGGCAGCCACTGGCCAGTTGTTGCGGGTTTTGCCCAGCGGCAGGTTCGAGGGATTTATACCTCCGCCCAGCCGCTCGATGACGTCACGAACGGCTCCATTTTTACTCATGTCGAGAAACATATCCACCTCGCGATAGTCTTCCGTGTAGAGCGCAAGCCGCGAATCGTCCGGATTGCCGAAGAAGATGACGTTCGACATCTGCCCCAGCATGGCCCTGCCCGGATCATAGCTCGCAGAATAGACGCTGGCAAGGGGCAGCACGACGATCGTGCCCTGTCCGCCCGCACAGCCTCCGCCAATGCCCGCGCCGTGCTGTCCTCCCCACGATTCGACCGTGCCGCCGGAAATCAGTATGTCGGCACGATACTGGCCTCCAGTACCCCATCCGCCGCCAATTCCGGCGCCGTGTGCGCCCGAGATGGCAATGACGGTAGGATTCTCGCGGATCACGACGTTGCCTCCGCTGCCATTGACGTCTCCGGCACCAATGCCGGCAGCGCCGCTCTTGCCCCCGTTATTGTTTGATCTCACATCTTCCTTGTACGAGGCGTCGGTGCCGTCCCAGTACGGCGAGCCTTGAGGATGATCGTCGGTCGAGAGGCGCGGGTATGCACTTGTGGAATAATTCCTCGTAGTAGACGATTTCGCGAGGAGCGAGCCGCTGCCTTCTATGTAGACGGTGCTGCCTTTCCACACTTCGAGGCCGGCACGATCGCAGGCGACTATATTGCCGCTGTAAAGCATGTTCCGGCCTTCCAGACTTACCACCACGTCGGAGCCGTCGGCATGGCCCTGAAAGGCGGCGGCGAGGGTACCGCTCGTCGCGTCCATGCCGTCAATGACAAACGCCGCATTGCCCGCGCCGGTGGTCAGCAAACCTACGTTTCGCAAAACGACGGTCACGTCCTTCAGTCCGAACGCTACATAAATGCCATGATTTGTCGCTCCGACGTTGACGAGGCCCGTCGTGGCCGCATTATTCTCCGGCGTACGGCGTTCGGCACTCTGAGCTGCGGTAAGCGTCCCGCCCGAATATCCGAGCGGAAGACCGTAGTTGCCGGAGTAGTTTCCCGCGATGACGTAGGTACCGTTCTGTGTTATTTTCAACGGGAAAACCGTCGTACTCGAAACCGTAAAAGTCGTCCCCGGCTGCAACACCGTGCCGCCCGCCGGGAGACCCACCCGGTTCGCATATACCCGCGGAACAGTCGCCAGAAAGATGACCGCCGCAAGCATCGTCAGGCAGCGGGATACAGCCCGGCTGCCCGGTGCAGGACGTGCTTGAAGCACCGTCGCTGCGTAAGATTTTGTTTTGAGTTTCATACGTTCATTCTATTTATGATTAATAATATTAAAGAGGTGAACCTTTGCACGCAGATCGGGAGCTACGGGAATACGGAACGGGGGAGGAAGAACACAAAATGCCTCCCGGCACACTTCTGTCAGTGAGCCGGAAGCAATCCAGGCGGGGGTGGCAAATAACAATCTCTCTCTCCAGACTGTCAGACCTGAACGGAGTGTGGAACTGTCCGTTTTGCAGTACGCTTTCATTCATGACAACACAAGTTCGCACTTGCATGCGTTTCTCTATTCTCTCTCTTAATAATCTCCCGCAAAAATAGGGGAAATATCGCAAGATGAATCTCTGTTGTCGTATAAAAAAACAAAACCGCCCTCCATAATATAATAAATAATGAAAAAAGGAACAACCGGGAGATTTAATCCCAAAAATGGTCACCGGGAAGCATCTCCCGCACGTGGCAGTCGCGCGCGGCATACGGCTGAGAACCAGCAAATGAGCGGACAGACATCTCTCCGCACCTGCGATAACGCAGCATACCTTATTTATATAGAGAATTACGCCGCTGCGTACTCAACTGCATAATACGGGCGAAATAAGCTCATTATTCATTCATTATCTTGAAATATCTGCACTATTAATACATAAAATATTCCCCGATCTTAATTATATGCATGAGCAGATAGAAAATATATTCAATAAACCGGTTCAATCCATATATTTATTTTGTAAAATTCTTTGCCGGCTCAAAAAAACAGTATATTTTTGCAATCGTTTAAATAACATGTCAAAGAATACGTATGATATGAATACGCTTGTAACTGATATATCCATGCTTGCAAAATGTTTATTCACGTACGCGGCTCGTGTACGCGCATACGCAGTTTGTGTGTATGCATACACGGTTTGTATACGCGAGTATGCAAGTTGTGTATGTGCGTACGCGGCCTGTGTACGTGAATACGTGGATTGTGTACGTGCATACTCAGATAGTGTATGCGAATACGCAGATGGTGTATGTACGGACGCAGGTTGCGGATGCGGGTATGCGGGTGGTGTATGCGAGTTTGCGGGCGGTGGAGGTGAGGGGATATGTGGCGTGAGTTATGAATTATTGATTATTAATAAATAGATGATTATGGCGACAAGTATTCCGAGAAAGGATACTGTTTTTAATGAAAGACAGGAAGTGATTACGGTGAAGGTGAAGGAAAATCTGACTGCGTGGGGTATTAATGCGTTGTGGTTTACGGGTACGCTGGAGCCGGTAAAGGAGGAGTGGGTGAAGGCATGGGCGGATTATCAGGATCCGATGCAGCGGACGAGGCTGATTACGTTTACGAAGAAGGAGAAGCGCAGGGTGTATGAGAAGCTGCTCAGGATGCTGGTGCGGATGCTCGGGAGCAGCCCGACGGTGACGGATGATGACAGGCGGGCGATGGGGATTGTGATTCGCGACACGGTGCGTACGCCTGTGAAGTTGCCGAAATCGTATCCGGTATTTACGGTTGACACGTCGATTATCAGGTGTCTTATTATTTTTTTCAGGGATATGGGGAGTATGCTTAAGGCGAAGCCGCACGGGGTGCATGGTGTGGAGATTTGCTGGGCGATTCTTGACCGTCCGCCCGTGTCGGTCGATGAACTGATTCATTCTGCTTTTGATACGCGTGCGCCTTTCAGACTGATGTTCGACGAGAGCGAGCGCGGACGGACGGTTTACATCTGTCTTCGCTGGGAAAATACGCGGGGCGAAAAGGGGCCGTGGAGCGAGATCGTGATGGCGATTGTTCCGTGACTGAAAACGGGTGGATTCGGCGGTTCGACGGCGCACCGGCAGGCGCGGACGGGCGGGAGGTGCGGACGGGACGCGGAGATTGGCAGGGATGAGGGTGAACGGCTTCGTTCGTGCGCCGGTCTGCGCGCGTATTTTTTATATTTATCCGTGCCTGTGTTTTAGAAGTTTGAGTATGCGGTATTAAACTGCGACTTCGGCTTTGATATGCGGGTGCGACTGGTATTCCGTCAGTTCGAAATCGTCGTATTTGAAGCTGAAAATGTCCGTCACGGCGGGGTTTATTTTCATCTGC
>JAIRZY010000205.1 GCA_031266995.1 Tannerella sp. | reverse complement strand
CAAATCGAAACGGAAGCGGGCAATGCTGGGGAGCAACCTGTCAGGGATAAATTTGATCAGACGATAAAAAAGTCAAAAAAGAAAAAAATCACCCGAATCAACTGATTCAAAGGTGATTTTATTTTCGAGCGGTAGACGGGACTCGAACCCGCGACCCCCAGCTTGGGAAGCTAGTGCTCTACCGACTGAGCTACTACCGCCTGTTATTTTGACGATGCAAAAGTACACATTTTTTTCATTCGTCCATTTGAATAGAGGAGAGGAAAATACAAGAAAATATGGGAGTGTAAACGGTATGCTTAAAAAATACTGATAATGAAGGTGAAAGAATCTGTTTATGGTGCAGGTGAAAATTAGGATGTTGCTAAAATAGGGAAAAACAAACTGAAATATTCCCGCATGATGATGCTTTTCCGTGCATTTAATCCCATTGAATCAATACCGGCTACCGGATTTTCTCTCATATGTAACCTTGTCGCAACTTACGGAAGGCTTTCACATACACGGACTCCGGCGGACATTTTGGAAATCCTTCCCGTACGGGTGACAAAAATCAACCGTGCGATAAAAAAACCGGCAATAATTTTCTTCGGATAATAAAAAGTATTCAGCCGTTTTTTTTAGTCGTCATTAATCGCTATTTTTGCCCGTGATTAGAAAGGATGGACTGGAATGTTTGATTCGACAGAGATGGTATTGGCAGAGGGAGACCGTTTTACGGCCTGTTATTCGGAAGTGTAGATGGCGGCGGAGATACATGAATATACGCTGGATAACGGGTTGACTGTTTGGCTGAACGAAGACCACAGCCAGCCGAAGGTGTTTGGGGCGGTAGTGGTGAAGGCCGGCTCGAAAGACAGTCCGAATACCGGCATTGCGCATTACTTCGAACACATGATGTTCAAGGGCACAGACCGCATAGGCACGGTCGACTACGAGGCCGAGCGCGAATACCTGAACCGGATTGCACTGAAATATGACGAACTGGCCCGGACGCAGGACGCTGAACTGCGCCGGTCGATACAGCGCGAGATCAACGAACTGAGCGTGCAGGCCGCAGACTATGTCATCCCCAACGAATTTGACAAACTGATCACGAAGTACGGCGGGAGCAAGCTGAACGCCGGCACGTCGTACGACTACACGGTATATCACAATATTTTCACGCCCCAGTACATGGCGCACTGGGCCGAGATCAACAGCGAACGCCTGCTGAACCCCGTTTTCCGCATGTTTCAGAACGAACTCGAAACGGTCTACGAAGAGAAGAACCGGCGCGACGACATGATGCTCAATCAGGCCATCGAAAAGGTGATGAGCATCTTCTTTCATCCGCATCCGTATGCCTACCCGGTGATCGGGAGCGCGGAGAACCTGAAAAACCCGCGCCTGTCCGAGATGCGGAAATTCTTCAGGGAATATTACGTCGCGTCGAACATGGGACTGATTCTGAGCGGCGATTTCAGCGCGGCGAGCGTGCTGCCCGTACTGGAACACACGTTCTCGCGCATCCCGAAGGGCGTAGTGACGCCCCGTCCGGCGACGGAAATCCCTCCCCTGCGCGGCCGCGAAAGGGCGGTCATCAAGATACCCGTCCCGCTGATGAAGGCCATCGCGCTGGGCTTTCGCGGTGTGCCGGCCAGTCATCACGACCAGGCGGCCCTGAGCATCGCCATCGGCATACTGAACAATGCCAACGGAACGGGCTATCTGGACCGCCTGATGGTCGAGCGCCGGGTGATGGGCGCGATGATCGGCTGCGAGACCTTCAACGAAGCCGGCTTCATCGGCATCATCGCCGTGCCGAGGCTCGTGCTGCAGTCGTGCCGCGCGGCCGAGAAACTGATCTGGAAGCAGGTCGAGCGGCTGAAAAACGGCGATTTCACGGACGAAATCTTCAACAGCCTCAAGCGCGAACGCCTGAGGACGCATCTTACCGACCTCGAAGACATCGACTCCAAGAGCCTGATACTGGTGCGGCTCTTCTCGCAGGAAAAGAAATGGGCCGACTATCTGGACGAAATGGAGCGGATCGACGCGCTGACGAAAAACGACGTCGTCAGGGCGGCCAACAAATATTTCGGCGACAATTACCTGTACGTAAAAAAGAAAACCGGGCAGTACAGGAAGGAAAACCTCCCCAAGCCCGATTTCGCCCCCATCCTGCCCCGCCATGCGGACGCGACGTCGGCCTACGCCGGCCTGCTGGAGGAGATCCCGGTGCCGGAGGTGAAGATTCGCTTCCTGGACTTCGAGCGCGACGTCAGCATGCGCATGTTGACGCCCAGGGTCACGCTGTATACGACGCCCAACCGCGTGAACCGGATTTTCACCCTCAACCTGTCGTACGGCATCGGGCTGCTGCAGGAGCCGCGCCTGAAATTCCTCACCGCCTACCTGCCGCTGCTGGGGACGGACGGGCAGTCGTTCGAAGTGTTCCGCACGCGCCTGCAGTCCCTGGGCAGCACGCTCGACGAGGAGGCAGACCGCCATTCCTTCACGCTCAAGATAAGCGGCTTCGACAGCGCGTTTGTCGAGACGCTGAAGATTGTCGCCGACTTCATGCGCCGCGTCAAGGCCGACAGCCGGCGGATGAAAACGCTCGTAGACGACGCCCGGGTGATGGAAAAGACGTTTTTCCAGTCCAGCAACGAAGTGGCGGAAGCCCTGTTCGAATACGTGCAGTTCGGGAAGCTGTCGCAATACATGACCAAGCCGTCGCTCATGGAGGTGAAGTGGCTCAGGGGCGGCGAGCTGACGGATCTGTTTCGCCGGGTGCAGCGGGTCGAGTGCGTGGTGCACTACTGCGGCACGCTGGACGGCGACGAGGTGGCGCGCCACGTCAGCGCCTTCCTGCCGCTGGACGAAGTGAGCGAGGCGTCGACGTCGCCGCTGTATCGCGGATTCGTCAAATACGACCGGCCGCTGGTGTTTTTCTACGACATGCCCGACGTGTTTCAGAACATCATCTATGCCTACATGTCGTGCGAGCCGCTGGACACGCTCCGGAAGCGGCACGAGGCGGAGCTGTTTTCGCGCTATTTCGGCGAAGGCATGTCGTCGCTCATGTTTCAGGAAATACGCGAATTCCGTTCGCTGGCATACTACACGTCGGGCGCCTACCGCATGCCGCCGTTTTGCCAGGCCGGCATGCCGACGCGCTTCGTCACCTACCTCTCTACGCAGTGCGACAAGACGACCGACGCGCTCGAGGTGCTGAACCGCCTGGTGCAGGACATGCCCGAACGTCCGGAGCGAATCGGGGAAGTGATACAGACAGCCGTCAATCAGACGAACAACGACTATCCGTCGTTTCGCAACGTGTCTGCGCGGATTGCCGCGCACCGGCGCAGCGGCTACGCCGAAGATCCGAACCGCCTGCTGCTCGCCGACCTCGGGACGATGGGGATGGAGGACATCGTGCGCTTCTACCGCTCGAACGTGCGGGGCCGCGCCCTGGCGTACGTCGTGGTGGGCAACTCGCGGCGGATGGACATGCAGCGCCTGGCGTCGTTTGGCGACATTGTGAAGATGAAGAAATCGGATTTCTATCACTGACGGCCGTCAGGACAGCAGCTTCGCGAACGTGTCTTTCCCCTTCAGGTAGAACGACAGCAGCATGCTCTTTTGCAGCATTCCCGGGACGGGGTCGACGACGGTCAGCGCAAGGTTTTCGCGGCGGACGGAGCGATACGACGGCTTCATCCGCCCGTATTCGCGGCGGGCGCGAAGGATGGCGTTCGCGCAGGCAAACTGCCCGGTCAGCAGGAAGCGGAGCATCGCCAGGCCGTCGAGCCAGAAGCGCAGGCGCATCACGCGCCCCAGCTCGCGGTCGGGCATGTTTTTATAAATCATCAGCAGATTGTTGCGGAAGTTGAGGAACGTCTTGTGCGGGCTTTCGCGGCCAAGCGTGGCGCCCCCGACGTGGTAGACGACCGAGCCGGGGGCATACCTGAAGCGGTATCCGCGCGCGCCGAGCCGCCAGCACAGGTCGATTTCCTCCTGATGGGCGAAGAAGCGGGCGTCGAGGCCGCCGGCGTCGACGCAGGCCGCCCGGCGCACGATCATGCACGCGCCGCTGGCCCAGAAAATGTCGGCCGGCCGGTCGTACTGCCCCCCGTCTTCCTCGACGACGCCCAGCACGCGCCCGCGGCAGAACGGGTAGCCGTAGCGGTCGATCCATCCGCCCGCGGCGCCGGCATACTCGAAGCGCCGCCTGTCGCGAAAGGAGCGTATGCGGGGCTGCACGCCCGCCGTCCGTTCGTCCTCGTCCATCATGCGCAGCGGCTCGTCCAGCCAGCCGGGCGTCACTTCCACGTCGCTGTTGAGGAGCACGACGAAGTCGGCCTCCACCCTGGCAATCGCCCGGTTATAGCCCTCGGCAAAGCCATAGTTGCGGTCGAGCGCGATGAGGCGCACGGAGGGAAACTTGCGGCCGAGCATGCCGACGGAGCCGTCGTCCGAGCCATTGTCGGCCACCACGATCTCCGCCTGCTCCGGCGGCGTGTGGGCTATGACCGCGGGCAGAAACTGCTCCAGCAGCGCCTCGCCGTTCCAGTTCAGGATGACGACGGCCGTCGTCTTTCCGATAGTATTCGTGCTGCTCATTTTCACTCCTTCGTTCATTACGGCGCAAAGATAGTCAATTTTTTTGTGTTGAAAATAACCCCGGAATGTCCGGCCGGCGCCGTTGCTGACGAAGCGGGGCAGCCCGTCCCCCGGCCGGCCCGGTCGTTCCCGGACAGCTTTGTCTTTCGCTAAAAAAAGTTGACTCACAAAAGAGTTAAAGATGCATTTACACACAAAGAAACAACAAGCGTATTTTGAAGAAGTAATCAGATTACATTATGAGAATGGATATGGAG
>JAIRZY010000083.1 GCA_031266995.1 Tannerella sp. | reverse complement strand
TCTGGACAGGGGCCGGGACAGCATCAGGCTGATTGTGTATGTCCGCCGCGAATTTCTTCGAGGAAACAGGGAACACAAAACGGACAGTTTATATGTCTGCGACCTGCAGACGGACAACGCAAAACTCATTGCCGAAGGTATCCGCTCGCACCGGTACATTGAGAATAAACTGCATTATACCAAAGATGTAATCATGTGCGAAGACGCCGCATCCGCCGCAGACAGACAGGCGGCGGCAAACCTTTCCCTCTTGAGAGACTTCGCTTTCAACATCCTGAAAACAAAAAACAGGTCAATCAAATACGCTACCGAAATTTTTGCAAACTATCATGTCATAGAACTCTTGAATATCTTATTTAGAACTTAACAGCCCTACCACAAGGGAGGGGAGAAATATGCCGGGTGAATGGGCGGCGGTGCCGTTTGAATCTTGAATCTTCAAATTTTCAAATCTCCCGCAGGGAGAGGCAGGCCGCAAATGATAATATTCCGTGATTATTCTAAATAAAATGCAACTCATGCAGTTATATTAAAAAACAATTCCTATCTTTGACTGACATTTAATTCACGACGGTAGAAGCAGAGGCTCCTTGCTGTCCGGGAGAGAGAGAGAATATAAATGAAAACGATTGTTCAGGAATCCGACAATAACCAAACGCTTCGCAAGCGTGCGGCTGCCGACCCCGGCGCGAATTTTGCAGGGAGAGAACCACGCCCTGCAATCAAATGTCTTCATCCTTTTTATACAGAAAAACAGGTCTCCGCGGGCCGGAGACATGCTTTTCTCTTCCCGCCGGCAAGCCGTGCAGCCTGCCGCCCGCCCCCATGCGCCTTGCCGCACGACGCCGGACAGGTATGCTTTTCGCCGAACATGACGGTGCGCCTTGCCGCTCCTGCCGAATTTACCTAACTATTAAATAACCATCATTATGAAAAATCATGTATTACTATCAACACTTTTGTCCGTGTGCGTATGGTGCAGCCCCGCCACGGCAGATGCGCAGTTGAAATCGAAAATCAACTTTACCCCCGAGCAGGAGCTTCGGATCGAAGCCCTGACCGAGGGGTACGTACAGCAGGGCCTGGACATCAAGCAGGCCCGGGCGAAGGCGGAAAAGGACGTGGCGCCGGAGACCGTCGAAATGAGAATCGGTGAAACCGGCCTGAACAGCGGTATGACGCACACCGACTGGCTGGCGACGGTTCCGGTCGCGGGAAGTATTCACGTCGACAGAGACGCGGTGATTCATGCCTATAAACCGTCGGAGCTTGTCAAAAAAATCCTCCTTCACTCCAATTCGTCCGCCGACGAAGCGCGTATACAGAACGTGACGTTCAAGGGATGGGGCGGTCTTGCAGGCGGAGGCGACGGGTGGAATGAATCGAATGCCTATTCAAACATGTACGGCATCGGCAATCGCGGCCTGGCGTATTTTACGAAGGGAACCGGTAATTTCGACTTCACAAAAGGACTGGTACTGTCTTCCGGCCACACGTGGGGGCATGAAGGGCCAAATCAAATGACGTATGCATTCAGTGAAGGGGTTGGCGCCGACGGCGTAAGCCAGGGCTACGGTCTCAATGAGCCGGACCTGGATCATATAGCCAACGCTACGGTTACACGCGGAAGCATCCTGGAGTTTGACTTCCAGCCGGCCATCAGCAGCGTTTCGTTCGATTACGTATTCGGGTGCGAGGAATATCCGGAATACGTGCACAGTTCCTATAACGACGTGTTCGGCTTCTTTGTTACCGGGCCTTACGACGCGCCCGGCTCGCTGTCGCCAACCGTTGCATTGCCTGCGGCATGGCTGAAAGAAAAAAGATCCCACAACGGCAGCGACGTCGCCGCCTACAACCGCTTCAATATTGCCCAACTGCCGAACGGCATGCCCGTCGGGGTGGACTGGGTGAACTGGGGATACAGACCTTTGAATACCGGGGCGAGCTGGAATACTCCGATCGTTTCCGGCTGGAATACTCCCTGGGATACGACGGGCGTAGGCGCATATCTTTCTGCGAACAACGTTCAAAATCTTCATGCTACTTCACCTCCCATAAGATACAAGGCTTTTAATCCGCAGTATTACCGCGCCGTTTACGAAGGCAGTCCGATGATGGAACTCGACGGCATTACCGTGAAACTGACGGCGAAGGCCGACAGTCTGATTCCGGGCAAGTGGTATCATCTGAAGCTGGCAATTGCCCAGGTAGATCAGGCGCACGGCGAAGGCGTTTTCCTTGCAGACCTCGATCTGGGGACGCCGGAGGCGGGCATCGAACCGGGCAAGTCCGACTACAACTGGCCTGCGGCAAACGACCTGCCGGGGCCTGGCCAGTTGTATGCCGGCTGTTCGCAGACGTTAAGGATCAAGTTCCTGCCCGAAGTAAACGACCGGACGGTACGGCTGGATTATCTCGGCCTGGCGAAAAACTGTCTCGCCGGTGCGGACGGCAGCAAGATGCCTTCCGAGCTGCCGCTGGCGAAGGGCGACACGGTGATCAGGATTGAATTTACGACCCTCACCGTGCCCGAAGCGCAGGAGGGGCAGACGGGCGCCATCGCGACGTCGATCGTGGGCGGCGGCTCGGACACGACCGCTTTCTTCACGTTCTACAACCGCCCGACGTACCGTGTGGACTATGTCCGCCCGACAACCATGTATCCGGGCCGGCTGGAACTGAACCTGAAAGGCGGCTCGCCGCACCTGTTTCGCTCGATCAACGGCGGCATCACGTGGGAAAGCGCGTGGACGCCGGTCAGCCGCGCACAGATAGCCGCCATCGGCCTGAAGGGGCAGATCGTGCTGAAAGAGCCGCACAGTTGCTACGACATCGTCATCCCCATAGAAATACGTGAAGGAACGGTGCCCGTCATCCGCGAGGTGAGCATACCCGACGTGTCCGGAGCCGACATCTATCCGCCGACGGGCGTGCATTATGTCGAGAGCCTCGGCGAATTCACCGTCACCATCCGCCCGACGGGCGTCAATGCCGGCCTGATTCCCGTCGTCACGACGAACCGCACCTCGATTCCCGACGCTGAGGGCATCAGGCTGAAAGGCGTCGAGGACGGAGTGTACACCTTCGTGATATACCACATCCAGGAGACGCTCATACTGAACATCGACTTCGTCTCGCCCGAAGCATCCGTCGCGGCCGACGGCACGGAGATACGGGGCGGCGAGGGGCAGATCCACCTTACCTCGCCACAGGCGGGAGAGGCGCGGATCTACGACATGAGCGGACAGCAGGTACGGGCGTTCACGCTCCCCGCCGCGGGCAGGAGCAGCATCGCGCTGCCGGCCGGAATCTACCTGGTCAACCTGAACGGTAAGACGTACAGGGTTGCCGTGAGATAAAATTCGGGATTCAGGATTGGGGGGACGCGGAGTTTTTTCTCTGCGTCCCCCTCTGTTTTTTCCGCAAAGCTGTCACTCATGGCGGCAGGTCAATGTCGTCACGCTTAAGCGTGAAATACAGGTTCGTCATTGCGAAGGCAAAGCCTGAAGCAATCCAGCTACTATGGATTGCTTCGCTTCGCTCGCAATGACGGGAGACGATTTTTTCTTAAGTTGACGACATTGGGCGGCAGGTCTCCCGGAATTTCCGGGAAGGCTTCCCCCGCATGGGGAAATGCTATTGCACGGTGCTGCAAACTTTCCCCACGTGGGGAAAGTTCGCTGCACCGTGCGAGAAGGTTTCCCCACGTGGGGAAAGTTCGCCGCACCGTGCGAGAAGGTTTCCCCACTCGGGGAAAGTTCGCCGCACCGTGCGAGAAGGTTTCCCCACTCGGGGAAAGTTCGCTGCACCGTGCGAGAAGGTTTCCCCACATGGGGAAAGTTCGTCGCACCGTGCGAGAAGGTTTCCCCACTCGGGGAAAGTTTGTCGCACCGTGCGAGAAGGTTTCCCCACATGGGGAAAGTTTGCAGCACAGTGCAATAGCTTTTCCCCGCGCGGGGAAAGCCTCCCGCAGCTTGCGGCAGAGAATCAATCCATGTGCTGATGGATATTTTGGAATGAATGTACGGGCCTCAGGCCGTGACGGGGCGCAGTTTCTCTCTCAGGTACCGCCCGGTATAAGACGCTTCGCAGTCGGCAATCTCGCGCGGCGTACCGGCGCATACGAGGTGCCCGCCGTCTTTTCCGCCTTCGGGGCCGAGGTCGATGACGTAGTCGGCGCATTTGATGACGTCGGGATGATGTTCGATGATCACCAGCGTGTGCCCGCGGGCAATCAGGGCGGCGAAGGCGCCGAGCAG
>JAIRZY010000070.1 GCA_031266995.1 Tannerella sp. | reverse complement strand
TGCCGGATACGGCCTGCTGTTATCGCAAAAACGGCCTGTCTCACGATAACCGTACCGGCCGCGAAGGATGCCCATGATGATGAGCAGCAGCAGCGACACATGACCGTAACGCTGTCCCTGAGGACGGCGGCGGGGGGCTTCTACTGCCTGTAAACATGCGATTAGATTCATAACGTTTTTTTGCAAAGTTAATGATTGCATAGAACTCTTGAATATCTTATTTAGAACTTAACAGCCCTGCTTGTGGGGAGGGGCCGGGGGAGAGGTGGGCGCTGGTAGAGACGTGATGCATCGCGTCTCTACACCCCTGTCTCTACCGTCCATGCCGCTCCGAATACGAACAGAGAATATCCCGGCGGGCTGCCGCGCTTTCCGGATTTGCCGATAAGTAAATAATCGATTTAATAATACCAAACGATGAAAACAATGAAAAGAATTTTAAATATTTCGGCAGGGCTTCTGCTTGCCTGCGCCCTGACGCTGACGACAACCTGCAGCAGTCCGGACAGGGACGACCCGGAACCCACGCCTCCGGGCGGCGGAACGCATACGAATCCCGACGGGCCAAACAACCCGCCGGTGAATCCCGACGACCCGGATTTGCAGTACATGTATGTCGACAGAGACAGCGAGCTGGGCGAAAGCCTCGGCGAATGGGATGCCGCCATTCTGGGCGTGAACGGGACGGGCTACTGGTGCAAATTTTCCGACAGCATGCTGCCCGAACTGTTTGTCATCCGGGACAATATCTGGGAAGCGGAAGAAGACGCGGATATGGGACAGTGCAGTATCCTGTTCGACGGCGACGGAATGCCGCACACCGTCGTGGCAGGGAAGTATGCCCTCGTCATGGCCAATTTCAGCGGAACGACATTCGATATGGCCATCTTTTATGACAGCATGCACGTCGTGACGAAAAGAGCGATCGACGCGGAAGTGGACTGGGACGAATACAGGGCGGAACTGCGACTGCCCGGGACGCGTTCTTCGTACAGCGTGGCTGTAAAACTGATACAGATCGGACTCACGATCTGGGATATAGCGAAATGTAAGGGAGCCATCGACGTAACCATTGCGGCAGCTATTGCGGGAGGCGCACTGGGAGGCCCGGCGGGAGCCATAGGAGCAGGCGTGGTGACGGGCATACCGACCCTTTTCCTTTGCGGGAGTGCAGTGATAGGTATCGCCGATTTGATATGCGACTGTGTTCCCTCGGAGATAGAACTCCTTTCCAGCGGCCTTACAGGAGGAGTAAAGGGCGTTCTTACGTGGATGGCTGTGGGGACGGCAGAAGTGGCAACCGGCTTAATGGATCGCTCCGGTCAGCTTGAATTGCAGGCGGCGGCAGAACTGTATCTCGACTTTGAGGCGGAGGTATCGGAAAGAAACACATCCTTCTTCTCGGCAGACGCCATTGTGACTGTGAAGATCTACCCGGGCTGGAGACAGTCGACCATGCAGAACGAGTTCGGCATCTTATACGGCACCAAACCCGCGCTTGGCGTACCCGGCGAAGAGCGTAAACGCAGACGCCTGTTCGTTTCTTCCTCCGGGGATATGGACGTGCCCGTACCGGAGCGCATTACCCTCGGCGACCCGAAGGAGGGTGAAGAGCCACTGGATCCGAACACGACCTACTACTACTGCAAGTATATCGTGTATAACGGAACCATGATATACGGCGAAATCAAGTCTTTCAAGACCAAAAAGCCCGGCCTTGCGCTGCTGTCTCCGGAGCAGGGAGCGGAAGTGAAACCGGGTGCATTGAATTCTGTCGAATTCTATTGCTTCGACCCCGCCACCAATAAACCGCTCGCAGGCATACCTGTTCATTTCGAGTCGCCCGATGATAAATCGGTAGATTCCTTCCTGAAAACAGACGGGGAAGGGTGCGTGTCGGTATACTGGAGGCCGGATAAACCCGGCGCCTCGCTGACTGCCAAAATCCTCGACAGCAAGGGAAATATCGTCACGGAATGTACTTTTACGTCCAAAATAAATATTGATATTGTCGGGGTATGGGAGTGTTATGCCAGTAACGATGACTTCAGATCAAAACACACATATACTTTTTATCCGAACGGAACCTTCTTATTGCAGTTTTATGCCGAAGTATATTACGTCAGTGAGTGGTGTCTGATATATCCAAAAGAAAACTTTGCAGGCGAGTATGCGATAATCGACGATTATATCAGTCTTCATGTTTCAACAGCGCAATGTATCGTTTCTTGCGAAGGAACCGGAGAGTGTTGCAGTCAGTGGGAAGCTGAAGGAGTTTTTGAAGAGGTCTACAATGATAATGCGCCAAGTGTGTATGAGAGAATAGGAAGAACATACCGCCTTAACGTGATATGGAATAATTCCCAGGTCACAGGACTTTCGGATGCTTATATTTGGACAAGAGCCGGAAGCTCCATAAAAAGCGCCCCTGTCCCGGACGGAGCTATGGATGCAATCCGGTACATCGTGGCAGGAAAAGACGGCCAGCGGATCGTTGTTCCGGAGGAAAAGTGACTGCACGTAAGTCAGGGCATCTGAAATTCAGTTATTCCGTTACTGTCCCGGAATATCCACCGCGTCGAAACACAAAATCATTCCGCGCACAGCAAGACTTCTTACTCTACGTACATCACCTCCGGCGTCAACTCCACTCCAAACCGCGCCCTGACCTGCTCGCGAACCCGTTCGGCAAACCGTGCGATCCCGTCGCCCGTCGCCCGGCCGTAGTTGACGATCACCAGCGCCTGAAGCGGATATGTCCCCACATCGCCGTCGCGCGTTCCCTTCAGGCCGCACTGCTCGATGAGCCAGCCTGCGGACAGCTTCGTCATGCCGTCTTTTGCCGGATACGAAGGCATGTCGGGACAGTCGCGCTTCAACTGCGCGAAGTGCGACGGCGAAACCAGTGGATTCATGAAAAAACTGCCTGCATTGCCCAACTCGGACGGGTCGGGCAGTTTTTGACGGCGGAGGCGGATCACCACTTCACGCACTTTGGCAGGCGTGAGGAGCGGACAGGCGGCCAACTGCGTCTTCAGATCGCCGTAGTCGAGTTTGAAAGAGGGATGTTTGGCAAGGCGCAGCACGACGTGTGTAATGATATACGGTTCATGCGCTTCGCTTTTAAAAATGCTGTACCGGTAACCGTATAGGCAGGCTTCCCGCGTAAAAATACGCTTTTCGCCGGTATGCTGATTATATGCCTCGACCGTCTCGATGGCATCCTTAATCTCTGCGCCGTATGCGCCGATGTTCTGCACGGCCGCGGCGCCCGTTTCGCCCGGTATGCCGGAGAGGTTTTCGATGCCTCCCCAGCCTTTCCCGGCGGCATACGCTACGACGCCATCCCACGTTTCCGCCGCGCCGACACGCAGCAGCGCCGCTTCGTCCGTTTCCCCGGCAAGCTCGATACCCTTGATGGCCGAATGCAGGATGACACCGTCGAAGTCGTGAAGGAAAAGCAGGTTGCTCCCGGCTCCGATATGAAGCGACCGCAGTTCGCGGAAATATTCGTCGTGCAGGATGCGCTGCAGCTCGTCCGTGCTTTCGTATTCCATGAACCAGCGCGTGCTGACCTGCAGGCGGAACGTGTTATGCTTTTCCAAAGAATAATATTGCTCGATTTTCATCTCTTTCGGCGGGCTGGGAGGCGGGCATAACAAAAGCAAAGGACAGCACGTTTTTCAGGCTGCCCTTCACTTGTTTGCTTGGATGTCGAAATCAATACCGGCGTTCCAGTATCCACGCATCCTGAAAGTCAGGATAATATTTCCTCATCACTTCCGCTCTGCTGGCATCGGCGTCCTGACGGCGTTCGTGACTGGTCAGGATGACCCGCAGCATGCCCTGCTCGTTTTCGCCCAGCACCGGCATGTAGCCGTCTCTCTGCATGCGATCTTTCAGTGAGTAGGCGTTGGTTTTGTTTCGGAAACTGCCGATTACGACGCTGTAAAGTTTGATGCCCGTTGCGTCTTCACCTGCCACAGGCGTGATTCTCTCCTGCCGCGTAACCGTGGGAGCCGTCGTCGTCTTCGATTTCGATACGGGGGCAATTTCTTCCTCCTGCACAGGCGCTTCCGTCATCTGTCTTTCCTTGGCCTGCTCGTAGGCCGCTTTATAAGCGCTTTGCTTTGATTTGCAGGAAACGCAACACACAAGTACCATGCACAGTGCCGCGCTCCATAAGCTCATTGTTTTCATATTTAAAGCGTTATTAATTTAACCTTGCAAAGGTATACAAAATATCGTAAACCATACGGATTATCGTTGTATATTTTTGGTTATTGATAAATTCAGGTTCATTTTAGCCTCTTGATCCTGATATTTCTGAACTTCAACGGCGAGCCGTGTCCGAGGAAACCGATATGTCCGCTCCTGTTGAACAGTCCGGGATGCTCGCGGTGGTCGGGCGTGCCGTCTTTCGTGGCTTCGCGGATGTCGCCGTCGAGGATGACCGTGCCGTTCAGCGTGATCCTGATGTGGTCGCCGTCGGCGATAACCTCCTGAAAGTTCCACTCGCCCGTCGGTTTCAGGTAGCCGCGCCGGGCTGCCATGACGCCGTAGATCGAGCCGTGCGTCTGGTATGGCTGCGAGTTTCTGTATGCAGGATGTTCGGTGTCGAGAATCTGGAGTTCCATCCCGACGTATGCAGCGTCGCCTTCCATCGGAGTGCGGATGCCGAGGCCGTTGTTGGCGGCGGGCGTCAACTGGAACTCGAAGCGGAAGACGAAGTTGGCGTACTCCTCTTTCGTGTAGAGGTTCCCACCGAAACTGCTTGTCGGCTCGACGGAGATGCAGCCGTCCTCGATTTTATAATCCACCAGATTGCCCGTCCATTCGTACATGCTTGTGCCGTCGAACAGGATTTTGAAACCTTCTTTCCGCTCTTCGTCCGGGAGCCGGAATGGCTCGGGGCGTTCCAGTTCCTTCACGTAGAGATTCCTGTAATACACCTTGCTGCCATGCGCCTGCAACTCGATCTGCTCGACGGCGGGAACCGGCTGTCTGCGATCCCAGTAGTTTTCGAGCGTCACGTCGTCGACCACCAGTTCACCGTTCAGCCTGACGGTTACACGGTCGCCTGTCATCCGGATGAACATCGTGTTCCATTCCCCCAGCCGGTTGTCGGCCACTTTCAGCGGCGTGCCCGGATGCGTCTGATTGTTGTACAGTCCGCCGGAACCGACCTGTGCACCTGCGTTCGTGCGCGAGGTGTCCCATATCTGCACCTGCGGCGTGCCGCGCAGGTAGATGCCGGCGTCCGCCTCGGGGCCTGCCGGATCGAGCATCCAGTCTACATACATTTCGATATCGCCGTATTGCTTTTCGGTGCAGAGATTGTCATACCCGTTTCCGACGAACGCGAGCAGACCGTTTTCGACAATCCAGTCTTTTCGCATCTGCCCGTCGGCTTTGGCCTGCTTCTTCGCCAGTTCGGCCTGCTTCATCTTCGCGCGGGCAACCGGATTTTCTACCAGACCCTTCCAGCCGGTCAGGTCTTTCCCGTTGAAGAGGGGAACGAATCCTGTCCCGTCAGGCATCTCGTCCAGATGCTTTCTGATGGACTGGCGCTGGTAATCCGCATCGGGATTGTTCAGCGCCGCGGCAGCCCTGTTCAACAGCGCGACCACGTTTTCGCCTGTATATTCACTGTGATTCAGTGCGATGTTCATTACCGCACGGGCGGCCGTCTCCTTCAGCGCGTTCCGGTCGAGAAACTCGCCCGCATACAGGAGTGCGAGGAATGTTCCCGTCCGTTCGATCTGCCTCAGAATACTGTTTTTCTGCTCGTCGGTTCTGGCTGTTTCCATCGCTTTACGCAGGAAAATCAACCGGTTCTCGCCGGTCATCGACGGGCGGGAAACGAGCTTCACGTATGCCGCAAGGGCGCGGTCGAAATAGTTGGACGCCGACGGGTTACGGCATATCGCGAAGAGCCGGTCGGCGGCTTCGGGGCCGTCCCAGCTCAGCAGCGCCTCGAAGGCGGCGTCTTTTGTCTCCGCGCTGCCTTTTTCGAATCCGTCCGTGATCATTTCCATTGCCCTGCTTTCGCCGGTGACTGCCAGCGGCAGGTAGTAGAGGTGCTTTTTGCTCTCGCCGGCCTGATAGATGCGGCGGATGACGGTTTCGGCCTGCTGCGCTTCGGGCAGGGAGGAGAGGGCGGAAATAACGGCATGTTGCAGCGGCGCGATGGCCTGCCTGTCCGCCGATTCGAGCATACCGCAGAGGTTGGTCAGGTCTTTCTCGCCTACTACATCTTTCAACGCCCTGTATGCTGCGGTTTTCACTTCGGGCGAACCGTTCTTAATCAAGTCCAGTACGCTGTTAAGATTGCCCGTCGCCTTGCGCTGTGCGAGCAGTTCCGTGGCGGCAATCCGGCCGATGTCGGACGACGAAGCAATCACTCTGGCCACGGCCGGGCAAATGTCGCCCTTGAACGTGGACAACGACGTTTTGCCCAGCTCTACAACCTGCGGATCGCCGCTCGCGAGCAGTCCGGCCAGCGCGGGAATGGCCTGCGCGTTGCCAATGGAGACCAGCGCTTCCGCCGTGGCCTGCTTCACACCGAAGTGGGTGTTCGCCAATAATTTCAGCAGGTCGTGGATGGCTGTCGTTTCGATGCCCGTTTCCAGTGTGCTCAGTTTCGCCTTCCGGTCGGGATACAGGGCGGCTTCGCGACCAAGCCAGTGGATAATGTCTGCCTTGACATCCGGGTCTTTCGACTTTGCAGCCGTTTGCAGCAGTTCGACATACGATTTGTCGCTTACGTATGGCGAGAAGCCGTTCAGCGCGGCGTTGCGATATTCGATGTCCGGGTCTTTCAGCGCCGCTTTCAGCGTTTTCAAACCTTTTTCTCCCTGCAGGTCGAGCAGTATTCCGAGCGCTGCGATGCGCGTATGATTCTGTCCGGCCCTGGCCGCTTTTTTCAGCAAGTCGGCGGCCGCCTTTTCCGACTGCCGGTAGTCGTAGGGTACGGGAACCGTCACGCCGTCGCCTGTTGAGACGGCGACAAATTCCGTCCGTCTGTCTTCCGGTCTGGTCGACAGGTTTTTCAGCAGCGCGATGTATGCCCCGGTCGCGTTCGTCCGGTCGTATCCGAAGCCGGCTTTTTCGGCGGCGGCATAGAGCGTCTTCACCGATGCGGCGCTTCCGACGCGGCTCAGCGCGTACAGTATGTCTTTCTGCAGGTTCTCGTCGGCGCCGGCCAGCATGCCCTGCAATATCTCCTCCGTGCCGCCGATGCGGGCCTCGCCGATGGCGAGGACTGCGTTCTGCTGCGTCCCGGACGTTCCCGTTCGCCTGAGCAGTGTCGACCGGAGGGCGTCTCCCGCCTTCACGGTGCGGATGGAGGCCAGTGCGCGGGCGGCGGGTTCGCTCAGTTCTGCCTGATTCAGGAGGGGCGCCAGCGTGTCTACGGCTTCGTCTTTCCCCACGACCTGAAGCAGACTGATGATAAATGCCTTCGTCTCGCGTTCCTCCGTTGCGCCCAGGGCTTTGACGAGCGCCTGCGAAGTGGCGGCGCGGAGGGTCTCGTTGCCCTCTGCCGCGGCGTAATGGGCAATTCCGCTCAGGGCGTATTCCACCGCGGCGTTGCTGCCCCTGCCGGGGGCGTTCATCTGTCCGGTCAGCGTCAGGACACCTTCTTCGCCCGTTTCCGCAAGGTCGCGCATCAGCTCGTTGTAACGCGCCGGGTTATCTGCCGGCAACAGCGCCAGCGCATCGGCAATCACGGTCGCCGCCGTACGGTTTGCCGGCAACTGTGCCTCTATCCATCCGTTCAGCAGCAATGCGCCGAACAGGGTTAAAAATATCTTTTTCATGTCAGTCATTCTTTTTTGAGGTGATTAAATGGTCCATGGCGCACGCATCGGCTGGTTCAGATAGCGGTTGGCCGCTTCGTCGTTCACAAATTCAAGCGTCACGGGGTCGAACTCCAGCGTGCGGTTCAGGCGCAGGGCGACGGCGCCCATGTTCACAATCGTGGCCGAGCGGAAGCCGTTGCGCTCGTTCAGCGCAAACGGCCGGCGCGTGCGGATACATTCGATGAAATCGGTCGCCTGCGGCGCCGGCTCGGGATAGTCTGCCAGCTTCTTTTCCCAGTCGGGGATGTCGCAGACAAAGTTTTTGTATACATTGCCCTTCGTGCCGGCAATATAGGGCGTGTCCGGGTCGCCGAAGTCGCCGCCCCAGAGCACGATCCGGCAGCCGTCCGCGTATGTGTACGTGATCGAGCGCCATGTGCCCACGGCGTCGGGATGCTGCTGCGGCGCGTCGACTTCGACTTTGACGGGGCTGGTATTGTCCTTGTCCAGCAGATACTGCACGGGGTCGATATAGTGCTGCCCCATGTCGCCCAGTCCGCCGCCGTCGTAGTCCCAGTATCCGCGGAAGGTCTGGTGCGTGCGGTGCACGTTGTAGGGTTTGTAAGGCGCCGGGCCGAGCCACATGTCGTAGTCCAGATCGGCGGGTACCGGTTCGGGTTCGAGGTATTCCCTGCCGACCCAGTAGAATTTCCAGTCGAAACCGGTGTGCTTGCTGACGGTCACCGTCAGCGGCCATCCCAGCAGTCCGCTCTGAACAAGTTTTTTCAGCGGCTTCACGGGCGTGCCCATCCCGTAGAACGGGTCGGCGAAGCGGAACCACGTGTTCAGGCGAAACATCCGCCCGTACTGTCTGACGGCCTCCATCACGCGCTTGCCTTCGCCGATGGTGCGCGTCATCGGCTTCTCGCACCAGATGTCTTTTCCCATCTTTGCGGCTTCGACCGACATGACGCCGTGCCAGTGGGGCGGCGTCGCGATGTGTACGATGTCCACATTCCGGTTCGCAATCAGGTCGCGAAAATCGTGATACGCGTCGATCCTGTCCGCCGCGAGCGCCCGGCCCAGTTCCAGATGCTTCCTGTCCACGTCGCACACGGCCACCAGTCGCGTGCCGGCATAGTCCACATGCCCGCGCCCCATGCCGCCCACGCCGATGATGCCCTTCGTCAACTGGTCGCTCGGCGCAATAAAACCTTTCCCCAGCACGTGGCGTGGCACGATCGAAAAGACGGCCACCCCGCCCAGAGTCTTTAAAAAATCTCGTCTGTTTGTCTTCATAGTTTGCTGTATCAAAAAATTATCATAATATCCTTTTAAGGTAAATATCGTTCTGTACAAAATGCGGATACGCGCGGCATGTACCGCCGCCGAATCCCGCACAAATATAGAACACTTGCGGCAGATTCGCAAATGCGCGGGAAATATTTTGGGAGAAGCGCGGGTGCGGTCGCGCGGCAGGCCGCGGCAGGAATGACATCAGGAATGAATTATAAACACGGAGACACGGAGAACACGGAGAGAATATGAGAATGAAACAGGGAGACAATTCATTTTCTGCCGGCAGTTTCGGGACGCCGGCAGGTGTCACCTTCCCGTCTCCCGGAACTTCCGGGATGCCGGCAGGTATTACCTTCCCGTTCCCCGGAAAATCCGGGAAGCCGGCAGGTATCACCTTCCCGTCTCCCGGAAAATCCGGGACATCGGCAGGTGTCACCTTCCGGCGGATATTTTGAAATTATCCCCCGCCCTTTTTGACGTTAATATGTTTTATTCATTATTTTGATGTATCTTTGCGGCGCTTTTGCGGCGGGCAGCGGCATGTCCGTGCGGTATAAGATTAGTGGAATCAATTTATTATGACAAATGAATGTAATTGAAGATACAGGTTTCTTCCTTGAGTCTTTAAGGAGCATCATACTGAAAGGGGAGAGCATCAGCCTCTCCGGCAACACGAAAAGAAACGTGGCGGCGTGTTTCGAATTTCTGGAAGCCTTTTCGTCCGAGAAAATCATTTACGGCATCAACACGGGCTTCGGGCCGATGGCTCAATACCGGATAGACGACGGCGCGCTGACGCAGTTGCAATACAATATCATACGAAGTCATGCGACGGGTGCGGGCAAGCCGCTGCCCGACGTGTATGTGCGCGCGGCGATGACGGCGCGGCTGGGGACGCTGCTCCGGGCGCGTTCGGGCGTGCACCTCGAGCTGGTCGAACTGCTGGTCGAGTTTATCAACCGCGGCATCTATCCCCTCGTCCCCGAGCACGGCAGCGTGGGCGCGAGCGGCGACCTCGTGCAGCTTGCGCACATCGCTCTGGCGCTGACGGGCGAAGGCGAGGTGCACTACCGGGGCGAGCGGCGGGAGGCCTGTGACGTGCTCGGCGAGAACGGGCTGCGACCTTTCCGCATACGCATACGCGAGGGGCTGTCCGTGACCAACGGCACGTCGGTGATGACCGGCATCGGCCTCGTGAACGTGATGCACGCGCGGCGGCTGCTGGAATGGGCTACGCTGGCGTCGGTGTGGATAAACGAGATCGCGGCGTCGTATGACGACCTGATGTCGGACGAACTGAACCGCACCAAACGCCACGACGGGCAGCTCGAAATCGCCGCATGGATGCGCCGCGTGGCCAACGGCAGCGCACGCCTGCAGAAACGCGAAATCAAACTCTACGACAGCGCGCATGCCCGCGAAAAGGTGTTCACCGAAAAGATACAGGCCTACTACTCGCTGCGCTGCGTCCCGCAGGTGCTGGGACCCGTGCTGACGGCCGTCAGGCAGGCGGAGACGGTACTGGTCGACGAAGTCAATTCGGTTTGCGACAATCCGGTGGTCGACCCCGTCAGCCGGAACGTCTATCACGGCGGTAACTTCCACGGCGACTGCGTGGCCTTCGAGATGGACAAGCTCAAGATCGCCGTCACGAAGCTGACGATGCTGATGGAGCGGCAACTGAACTACCTGTGTCACGACCGCATCAACGACATCCTCCCGCCCTTCCTGAACCTCGGCGTGCGGGGCCTCAACTACGGCCTGCAGGCGGCGCAGTTTACCGCCACCTCGACCACGGCGGAGAACCAGACGCTCTCGAACCCGATGTCGATACACAGCATCCCGTGCAACAACGACAATCAGGACATCGTGAGCATGGGCACGAACGCGGCGCTGATGACCGCAACGGTCGTCGAAAACGCCCTGCAGGTGACGGCCATCCACTTCATGGCGCTGGCGCAGGCCGTCGACTGCCTGCACATCGCCGACGGGCTGTCGACGGCGACGCACGGCGCGTATGACGACATACGCCGGCTGTTTCCCGCCGAGGCGGAAGACACGCCCAAGCACAGGGCGATAGCGGCCGTAAAGGATTACTTAATGCATCACGAAACGATTCTGTCATGACGAAATACGCACTTGTTACCGGTGGGTCGCGGGGCATCGGGAGGGCGATATGCCTCCGGCTGGCGGCGGCGGGCTATCCCGTGCTTGTGAACTACCTTTCCGGCACGGAGGCCGCCGAAGAAACGCGCTCGCAGATCGAGGCGCTCGGCGGGCGGGCGCATCTGCTGCCCTTCGACGCCTCGGACGGGCCGGCGGCCGACAGGGCCGTGACGGAGTGGCAGGAGGCGCATCCGGACGACTACGTCGCCGTGCTGGTAAACAACGCAGGCATACGGCGCGACAGCATGATGGTGTTCATGCAGGACAGCCAGTGGCACGAGGTGGTAGACACGACGCTGAACGGATTCTTCCACGTCACGCGGCGGCTGCTGAAAGACATGCTCACCCGCCGCTGGGGGCGCATCGTCAGCATCGCCTCGCTTTCGGGTATCAGGGGCCTGCCGGGACAGACGAACTATTCGGCGGCCAAGGCTGCGCTGATCGGCGCCTCGAAGGCGCTTGCGCAGGAGGTGGCGCCGCGAAAGGTGACCGTCAACGTCATCGCACCGGGATTCATCGACACCGACATGGTCAAAGACCTCGACGAGGCGCGGCTGAAACCGATGATTCCGGCCGGACGCTTCGGACGGCCCGACGAGGTGGCGGCGCTCGCCGGGTTTCTGGCATCGGAAGAGGCCGGATACATCACCGGCGAGGTCATATCGATCAATGGCGGACTGTATACGTGAAACGAATATAACTGTATATACTGTATGAGGAGAGTGGTTGTGACCGGGATGGGCATTTATTCCTGTATCGGCACGAATCTGGAAGAGGTAAGGCAGTCCCTGTATGAAGGGAAATCGGGCATCGGCATCGAGGAGATACGCAGGGACTACGGCTACCGTTCGCCGCTGACGGGCATCGTGGCGCGCCCGGAGCTGAAGGGCGTGCTCGAGCGGCGTCAGCGCGTAGGGCTGGCGGAGGAGGCGGAGTATGCCTACGTGGCGACGGTCGAGGCCATGCGCACGGCGGGCATCGGGATGGACTATCTCGAGGAGCACGAGGCGGGCATCTTTTACGGCAACGACTCGTCGTCGAAGGCCGTCATCGAGGCGCATAACACGGTGGCCGAAAAGCACGACACGATGCTGCTCGGTTCCGGTGCCGTCTTCCGCTCGATGAATTCGACGGTGACGATGAATCTCTCCACCATCTTCAAGCTGCGCGGCATCAACATGACCGTCAGTGCGGCGTGCGCCAGCGGCTCGCACTCGATCGGGCTGGGGTGCATGTTCATCCGCCAGGGCCTGCAGGACATCGTGCTCTGCGGCGGGGCGCAGGAGACGAATTTCTATTCGATGGGCAGCTTCGACGCGCTGAGCGCCTTCTCCGTCCGCACGGACGAGCCGGCGAAGGCGTCGCGCCCGTTCGACGCCGCGCGCGACGGGCTGGTGCCGAGCGGCGGCGCGGCCAGCCTCGTGCTCGAAGACTATGAGCACGCGCTGGCACGCGGCGCGACCGTCTACGCTGAGATCGCGGGATACGGCTTCTCGTCGAACGGGCGCAACATTTCGCAGCCGAGCGACGAGGGGTGTACCGTCGCAATGGAGCGCGCGCTGCGCGACGCCGGCCTGGCGCCGGGCGACGTCGACTACGTCAATGCCCACGCCACCTCGACGCCGCAGGGCGACGCCTACGAAGCCATCGCCATCGACCGCCTCTTCGGGCAGAGCCGGCCGCCGGTCAGCTCCACCAAGTCCATGACCGGCCACGAGTGCTGGATGGCGGGCGCGAGCGAAGTGCTGTATTCGATTCTCATGATGCGGCACGGCTTCATCGCCCCCAACATCAATTTCGAAACGCCCGACGAGTATTCGGCGCGGCTGAACATCGCGGCGCACACCGTCGACCGCCGCCTCGACGTCGTCCTCTCGAACTCGTTCGGCTTCGGCGGGACCAACAGCGCGCTGGTGATAAAAAAGATATAACCGAAAAAAACAATATGACACGTAATGAAAAGAGCAGAAATTGAAGAAATCGTAAAGACGTTCCTGATCGAAGAGATCGAAGTGGACGAAGACGCCATCCGGCCCGGCGCGCTGCTGAAGGAAGACCTCGGAATCGACAGCCTCGACTTTGTCGACATCGTCGTCATCGTGGAGCGCAGCTTCGGATTCAAAATCAAACCGGAAGAAATGGCCGGCGTGCAGACCCTCGGACAGTTCTGCGACTATATCGAGGCGCGGACGGGCGAGTGAGCGTAGAGAGATGGCGCGGGAACGTGAGTGGAAAGGCCGCACGGGCGGAAGCCTGACGGGGCAAATGGCGCTGATCGTCTTCTTCAGATGTCTCGACGTGAGGCTGGGCTACGCCGTCATGGCCTGCGTCGTCCCCTTCTACATGCTCTTCTCGCGCCGCGCCTGCAACGCCATATACCGCTTCTTCCGCCACAGGCTCGGCCGCACGCGCTGCCAAGCCCTCGCGGGGACGTACAGGAATCATTATGCCTTCGGGCAGGTCATCCTCGACCGCTTCGCCGTCTTTGCCGGCAGGCGCAGCTTTTTCGAGGTCGAGACGGTCGGCGACGCGCATTTCCGCCGCCTCGTCGCGGGCGAAAAGGGTTTCGTCGTCGCGGGCGCGCATGTCGGCAATTTCGAGATATGCGGCTACCTGCTCGATTCGGGACCGAAACGCATCAACGCGCTGGTATACGCCGGCGAGACCCGCACGGTGCAGGAAAACCGCGCGCGGGCGCTGGAGCGCCGCAACGTCGGCCTGATACCGGTTGCGGACGACATGTCGCACCTCTTTGCCGTACACGCAGCCCTGCAGCGCGGCGAAATCGTCAGCATGACGTGCGACCGCGCGCAGGGGCAGACGCGCACGGTGGAGTGCGATTTCCTCGGCGGGCGGGCCGCTTTTCCCGTCGGCGCCTTCGCCCTCGCCGCCGGCCTCGACGTGGAGGTGATTGCCATCTTCGTCATCAAGCGGACGGCGCGCAGGTATACCGTCTACGTCCGCCCGCTCGCCCCCGCACCGCCGGCAGGCGAAGCGCGCGGCAACCGCGAACGCGCAGCACAGTACGCCCGCGCCTATGCCCGCGAACTGGAAGACGTCGCGAGACGGCATCCGGAGCAGTGGTTCAATTATTACGAGTTCTGGAATAAATAAATTCGAGATTCAATAGCTTAAGATTCGGGATTTGAGCGGCACCGTCCGGAATGTTTTCCTCCCGAATCTTCCTCCCCGGCGATTCATATAATCCCGGAATGTCCATTGGCCCTCCCGGAACTTTTCAGAACCGGAGCCGATTCCGGTCAGTTCCGTCAGAACTTTTCAGAACCGGAGCCGGTTCCGATCAGTTCCGTCGTAACTCTTCAAAACCGGAGCCGGTTCCGATCAGTTCCGTCGTAACTCTTCAAAACCGGAGCCGATTCCGGTCAGTTCTGTCGTAACTTTTCAGAACCGGAGTCGATTCCGATCAGTTCTGTCGTAACTTTTCAGAACCGGAGTCGATTCCGATCAGTTCTGTCGTAACTTTTCAGAACCGGAGCCGATTCCGATCAGTTCTGTCGTAACTTTTCAGAACCGGAGTCGGTTCCGATCAGTTCCGTCGTAACTTGCGGCAAGGTTACCACCCACAGTGGCAAATCTCCCGGAACTTCCGGCAGAGAATGCGCTAATGGACATTTCGGGTATAAATTTTGAATTTCCAAATCCCTGCCGGAAGATTAATTTTCTCCATGTAGCGTTTAACTTCTTACACCGAGAGGCACGGAGGGACGGAGAGAGAGAATGTGTATTTAAATCTTGAATCTTGAATCTTGAATCTTGAATTTCCGAACCCCCTTCCCCGCGAGGAAGAAGAACAGGAGCACGATGATAATAAACGCCCCCGTCGGCACCTGCAGGAAATAGGAAAGGAAAAGCCCCGCCAGACACGCCGCGAAGCCGAGGACGATGCTCCAGGCGACGATGCGGCGATAGTCGGCCGTAAAAAGATTGACCGTCATCTGCGGAACCGTCAGCAGACTCATCAGCAGCATGATACCGGCCAGACGGATGGCGAGGACGATGGTGACGGCGATGAAGATCGTCATCACACACTCGACCGCCTTCACCCCGACGCCCTGCGTGCGCGCAAAATCGCGATCGAACGCCGTGTAGACGATTTCCCTCCGCATGGCGACGAAGTGCAGACACAGCACGAGCGTGAACGCTGCCGTCCAGGCCAGATCCTGCCCCGTCACCGTCAGTATGTTCCCAAACAGATACGACGACAGATTCGGCGCATACCCCGGCGTCATCACGATGCATATCGCCCCTACCGCCATCCCGAGCGACCACACGGCGGCGATGGCCGAATCTTCGCGCACGCGATACGACCGGCTCGCCCACTCCACCCCGAAGGCCGACAGGACGGCAAAGCCCATCGCCGTCAGAAACGGATCGACGCCCAGGTAAAATCCCAGCCCCAGACCGCCGAACGACGCGTGCGTGATGCCCCCGCCGACGAACACGAGCCGCCGCGCGACGACGTATGTCCCCACAATCCCGCACGCAACGGCAATCAGCAGGCTGCCCGCCAGCGCATGCTGGAAAAATGTATAACGCAGAATCTCCATCTCACATTCGTTTTTCGCCCGCGATCAGCAGCGCTTCGTCCCTCAGCCCCTCGGGCAGCTCGATGCCGCGAAGCTGCAGGCTGCGTATCCATCCCGCCGCTTCCCCGTTTTTTAATGTATAAAGCACCTCCCTGAACTCCTCTACCGCCTCTTCGCGATAAGCGTCCGCCCCGACGCCGCGGTAGGCATCCAGTTCCTCGTCGTCGTAATATTCCACTTCCCTTCCGGCCGCCGCCTGCAGGCCGTCGCGCTCGCACACGGCGTGCTGTCCGCAACAGCCGGCTGCCGCCGCCGTTTTGCCCGCTGCCGGCTCCCCCGCCCTGTCGACCCCGTCACGCCGCCGCCGTCCGGACACCGCGCCCGTCAGCGCCGCAAACGCACCCAGCAGAACCAGTCCGCCCAAAATATACCACATCAGTAAATAAGTTAAGATTCAACATTCAATTCCGCGAGATCGAAGCCGGCCGCCCGCAGGTCGTCCCAGAATCCGGGATAGCTCTTCGAGACGACCTCGACGCCGGCCATCCGTATGCCCCCGGCCACGCGCGCGGCCATCGGGGCGAAAGCCATCGCCATCCGGTGATCTTCATACGTCGCCACCACGGGCGCGCTTTCCGCCTCGCACCGGCTGCCGTCCCACACGAGCGTGCTCCCTCCCCGCTCCCGCAGCACGTAGCCGAACTTGCGAAGCTCGGTCGCGAGCGCCGACATACGATCCGTCTCCTTGATCTTGAGGCTCTGTAGCCCGCTGAACCGGAAAGGGACGCCCAGCGCCGCGCATGTGACGGCAAACGTCTGCGCCATGTCGGGCATATCCGTAAAATTGACCGCCGCCTCCCGCAGCCGCGTCGCTCCGTTTCGCCTGAGCGTGACGCCCTGCGGTGTGCAGACCGTCTCGACCCCCAGTTGCCCGAACAGCGGCACGATCGCCGCGTCTCCCTGCAGGCTGTCTGTCGACAGTCCTTTCAGTTCAATCTCCGCCCCTTCCGCGAGCGCCGCCAGCTCGTACCAGTACGACGCCGCGCTCCAGTCCGCTTCCACCTCGAAAGGCACGGCCGCGTATGGCTGCGGATGTACCGTAAACGTCTGCCCCTCCTCGATCACATTCACCCCGAAGCGGCGCATCAGTTCCACCGTCAGGTGGAGATACGGTTTTGAAATCACGCCTCCGGTCACGTGCAGTTTCAGTCCGTCCGTCATCGCGGGCGCCGCCATCAGCAGCGCGGAGACGTACTGCGAACTTACGCCGCCGTCAAGCCAGACTTCGCCGCCCTGCAACTGCCGCCCCTCGATATGCAGCGGCGGGTAGCCTTCCCTTCCGGTGCAGTCTATTTTTGCTCCCAGCGTCCGCAGGGCGTCGACGAGGATTTTGACCGGTCTGTTTTTCATCCGTTCCGTACCGGTGAGCGTCCACGTTCCCTTTCTGCCGGCGAGGCAGGCCGTCAGGAAGCGCATTGCCGTGCCTGCGGCCCCGACGTCGATATGCGACGCGCCCGACTGCAGTGCGCGCCGCATCACTTCGGTATCGTCGCTTTCCGACAGGTTCCGTATCTCGCAGGGATGCTTGCTTAGCATGTGAAGTATTAATATTCGATTGCTTATGCTTTTGGAAGCCGGAAGCCGTACGGCGGTTTGCCATGTTCCGGCAGGCGCTTTGATATGACAGTTCATTCAGCTCTTACATTATATTGTTATACCCGGAAATCTAACTTCTCCCCCGGCTCCTTCCCCGCAGGGGAGGAGAGAAATCCGGAGACGGGAGGTTGTGTTCATTGAATCTTTAAACCTTTGAATTGATTTACGGCAGGCAAAGTTAGTGAAAATCCATAGCCGGGAGCGATAATTTCATGAATGAAAAGTTAATTAGCATTAATGTATTGTATTTTATCAGCAGATATTTTATTGTTATGAAAAAAAAAGATAGCTTTGCAGTTAATTGTACGCATTTGATTTTTGGATACGAGTGTCATGAAAAAAGAGTAATAACCAAAATATTAATTACAAATTTGAACTTAAACGTTATGAATAGAAAAAATCTTCTTATGCCATTTTTCGTAATGGCGGCAATTATTGCCTTTACATCCTGCTCGGGAAAACTGAAACCTTTGTCGGGGCAGTACGTGAATGTCGATCCGCAACCGCTCGAGGCCATAGGCGGACAGGTGCCTGTCACAATGAGTATTGCGTATCCGGCCAAATGGTTCAACAAGAACGCGACGGTCACCGTCACCCCGGTACTTCGTTATGCCACGGGCGAAACCTGGGGGACGGCCTACACCTATCAGGGCGAAAAGGTGAAAGCCAACAACACGGCTATCTCGTTCGCCGGCGGTGGAAACGTGACAATGAAATCGTCCTTCAAGTACAAACCCGAAATGAAAAAATCGGAACTTTACCTGACGTTCGACGCCAAAATCAAAAACAAGACCGTGAAACTGCCCGACATCAAGATTGCAGACGGCGTAATCGCCACCTCGGCGCTGGCCGACGCGGCAACCGCCAATCCTGCCATCGGGCCGGACAAATTCCAGCGCATCATCAAAGAGGCACACGACGCCAACATCATGTTCCTTATCCAGCAGGCGGAACTTCGCTCGCGCGAGTTGAACAAGGATGAAATCGCAGCATGGAAAGAAATCGTGGAAAGCGCCAACAACGCGCCCAACCAGAACGTAGCCATCGAAATCTCGGCCTACGCTTCGCCCGACGGCGGCGTGAAGCTCAATGATGCACTGGCCGAAAGGCGTGAATCGAATACGACCAGATACCTCGAAAGAGAACTGAAGAAAAAGAAAATAGAACTGCCCATCGACGCTCATTACACGGCCCAGGACTGGGAAGGCTTCCAGGCGCTGGTATCCAAATCGAACCTGCAGGACAAGGATCTCGTCCTGCGCGTACTCTCGATGTACAGAGACCCGGCCGAAAGAGAGCGCGAAATCAAGAACATCTCGTCCGTCTACAAATCGCTGGCCGACGAAATTCTTCCGCAACTGCGCCGTTCGCGTCTGATTGCCAATATCGAAATCATCGGCAAGTCGGACGAGGAAATCAGCCGGCTGGCGCAGGGCAATCCGGGCGGGTTGAGCGTGGAAGAGCTGCTCTATGCTGCTACGCTGACGAATAACGCTACCGACAAGGAATCCATCTATGGAAAGAGTACGCAGCAGTTCCCGAACGACTACCGCTCGTGGAACAACGTGGGCGTGCAGCGCTACCGCGCCGGCGACCTGACGAAAGCCGAGGAACTCTTTAACAGAGCCAACGGGATTAAAAACAACAGCGAATCGAACGTCAATCTGGGCTTGATTGCCTTGACGAAAGGCGACATTGCCAAGGCGCAGCAACTGATTGGCGGTGCGTCCGACGTGCCCGAACTGGGCGAAGCGCTCGGCGTGCTCTACCTCCAGCAGGGCGACTATGCCAAGGCCGTAAGCTCGTTCGGCGCTACGAAGAGCAATAACGCCGCGCTGGCTCAGATTCTTTCAAAGGACTACAGCAAGGCCTCGCAGACGCTGAATGCCGTCGCGGGTGCCGATGCCGTCACGGATTACCTGAAGGCCGTCGTCTCTGCCCGTACAAACGATGCAAACGGCGTCATCAGCAACCTGAAAGCAGCCGTCGCGAAGAAACCCTCGCTTGCCAAAGAGGCTGGCCTCGACCTCGAATTTGCGAAGTATGCGACCAATACAGACTTTATCAACCTGGTGAAGTAAACTTTCTCTGTTAATATTGTTTATAGAAGCGAAGGCGGAAAATTCCCGGATTTTCCGCCTTTTTTTCGTATATTGTGCACGTTTTAGAGAGGAGAAAATTTTATTATCACGTAAAATCAACTATTTATGAAGACAGATATGGAAATAGCGCGCTCGGTTGCGATGCGTCCCGTCACGGCAATCGCCGAACGTCTGGGAATCGACGTTGATGACCTTGAGCTGTATGGCAAGTATAAGGCGAAAGTGCCTTTGTCGTATAAATCCGCCATGCCGAAGTACGAGAATCCCAAGTTAATACTGGTCTCGGCCATTTCGCCTACGCCGGCCGGTGAGGGCAAGACGACCGTTTCGATCGGACTGTCGCAGGCGCTGAACCGGATGGGTAAACAGGCCAGCGTCGTGCTGCGCGAGCCTTCGCTTGGCCCCGTGTTCGGCATTAAGGGCGGGGCGACGGGTGGCGGCTACTCGCAGGTCTTGCCGATGGAAGACATCAATCTGCATTTTACGGGCGATTTTGCTGCCGTCGAGAAGGCGCATAATCTACTGGCTGCCCTGATTGATAACAATATCCAGAGCAAGTCTCATTCGCTGCAACTGGATCCGCGTACCATCTCGTGGAAGCGGGTGATGGATATGAACGACCGTTCGCTGCGCAAGATGGTGGTCGGCCTGGGAGGCACCGCTTCCGGCGTTCCGCGCGAGACGGGTTTCGACATCACGGCTGCTTCGGAGGTGATGGCCATCCTATGCCTGGCCAGCGACGTACGGAATTTGAAAGAGCGTCTGAGCAATATTTTTATAGGTTATACTTATGACCGAAAGCCCGTTTATGCGCGCGACCTGAAGGCGCACGGGGCCATGGCCGCCCTGCTCAAGGATGCCATTAAGCCGAATCTGGTGCAGACGGTCGAGGGTACGCCCGCCTTTATTCACGGAGGCCCGTTTGCCAACATCGCGCAGGGCACCAACAGCGTGATTGCGACCCGGACGGCGCTGGCGCTGAGCGAATATACGGTGACCGAGGCGGGCTTCGGGTTTGACCTTGGCGCTGAAAAGTTTTTGGATATCAAATGTCGTGTGGCCAGACTGACGCCGAATGCGGTTGTGCTCGTGGCCACCGTGAGGGCGTTGAAGTATCATGGCGGGAAGTCTTTGAAAACCATTCACGAGCCGGATCTCGACGCGCTGAAGAAGGGCATCGGCAACCTGCAGAAGCATATCGAGAATATCCGGATATTCAACCTGGCGCCGGTGGTCGCCATCAACCGGTTTACGGCCGACACGCAGGAGGAGCTTGATTTCATCCGAAGCTTTTGCACCGGCATGGGCGTTCCGGTTTCCGTCGCAGACGTGTGGGGCAGGGGAGGAGAAGGCGCGCTCGAGCTGGCCGGGATGGTCATTCGCGATTCGGAGACGTGCTGCACGGAGTTCAGGCCGCTCTACGACCTCGACGACAGCATTGAGAACAAGACGGCCCTCATCGCCGGAAAAATATACGGGGCGGAGGCGGTGGACTATATGCCGAAGGCCAGAGCCGATTTGCGGAAGATTGCCGACCTGGGCCTCGAACGGCTGGCCATCTGCATGGCGAAAACGCAGAAGTCGCTCTCCGACAATCCCGAATTGCTGGGCCGTCCGAAAGACTTCATCATCACGGTGCGCGAAATAGAAATCGCCGCCGGCGCCGGATTCCTGATTCCGATCACGGGCGACATCATGCGCATGCCCGGACTGCCCGAAGAGCCGGCTTCCGAACGGATTGATATTGATGAGGACGGAGTGATTTCGGGATTATTTTAATTCAACAGTACCGGGGAAGGGTCGCTCCCCGGACTGGGGAAGGGTCGCCCCCCAGTACTGGGGAAGGGTCGCCTCCCCCCGGCCTGGGGAAATCGCAAAAGTAAAGCATGTACATGAGTGGCAGGCAAACGTATTATAAACCCTTGAATCGTTTCAATTCGCTGCGCAGCGTTTTCGCGCGATTGTCCGTCACCCTGTCCATCAGTTGCCAGAAGCGCGTGCTGTGATTCATCTCAACCGTGTGACACAGTTCGTGCAGCATGACGTAGTCGATCAGGTGTGCGGGGAGAAGGAGCAGGGAGAGCGACAGGCTGATATTCTTGGCCGTGGAACAACTGCCCCAGCGGGTTTTCACGTCGCGTATTGTCACTTCCGCATATCGGAACCCGTGCTGTGCGGCCAGCGTGGCAAGGCGCGGCGGCAGGACGCGGGTCGCCTCGTGACGAAGCGCCTTTTTCAGCATCCGCCGGAGGAGCGGCTGCACGCGGTCGTCGGCAAAGTCGGTGCCGGCGGGGCAGGCGATGTGCAGCGTGTTCTCTTTTAGCGTCATGTAGAAACCTGTTCGCTGCGAGCGAAAGATGTGCAGGCGGAAGGTGAATGTCTGCAGCGCCGTGCTTTC
>JAIRZY010000052.1 GCA_031266995.1 Tannerella sp. | reverse complement strand
TCGCTGCTGCTCAGAATCCACGCCCGGTAGCCGGTGAAGACGTGTTTCAGCCGCTCGCCTATCATGGCGTACAGTCCCGCCAGGTCGTCCGCCGGGATGCGTTCGCCATACGGCGGGTTTGTGATGAGAATGCCCGGGCGGGGCGGCTCCGCGTACTGCTGGAAAGGCATTTTTTTCAGTTCGATGTATTTGGAAAGGCCGGCGTTGCGTATGCTTCGCTCGGCTGTTTTCAGCGCCTGCGCCGAGGTGTCGGAGCCGAAGCACTTGAAGTCGAACGCGCGTTCCTCGGACTCGTCTTCGGAAATCGCCGCGAACAACTCGCCGTCGAAATCGTCCCAGCGCTCGAAGGCATATTCCTTGCGGTAGAGTCCCGGCGGGACATTGAGCGCGATCATGGCCGCTTCGATCAGGAGCGTTCCCGTGCCACACATCGGGTCGACGAAGTGCGACTCGCCGTGCCATCCCGTTTTCAGTATCATCCCCGCTGCCAGCACTTCGTTGAGCGGCGCCTCGCCCTGTGCGGAGCGGTAGCCGCGCCGGTGGAGGCTTTCGCCCGAACTGTCGAGCGACACGGTGCAGTCATGATGCGAGACGTGGACGTGGATGTACATGTCGGGGCGGTTGATGCGTACGGACGGGCGGCGGCCGTACTTCTCGGCGAAGTAGTCCGCAATGGCGTCTTTCACCCTGTAGGCGACGAATTTCGAATGCTTGAATGTCTCGGAATATACCACCGCGTCGACGGCAAACGTCCTGTCGGGCGAGAGGTACTGCTCCCATGCGATTTTTTTTACCTCGTCGTAGACCGTATCCGCGTCGCCCGCCTTGAAGCTGTATACGGGTTTCAGTATGCGCAGGGCCGTGCGGCAGTAGAAGTTTGCCCTGTACATCAGCGCCCTGTCGCCGCGAAAGGACACCATGCGCCGTCCCGCCTTCACTTCATCCGCCTTCAGCCGTGTCAATTCGTCTGCCAGGACGTCTTCAAGGCCGTGCAGCGTCTTGGCGATCATGTCGAACTGTTCGTTTTCCATCCCGCGCGCGCCCTACCAGTTCAATACTATCCGGAAGTCGCACGTCGGCGGCCTCTCGCCTGTCTCGAAGTCGCTGTAGTGGACGTAGAAGGCGACCGAGCCGGGCATGAAGTCGAACGAATAGAACTCCTGCCACGTAAATTCGCCTCCCGAATCCCTGTCGCCCACCGGTTCGATGTAGGGCAGCGGAGACTGGACTTCATTGCTCTGTCCGGGATTGAAAATGATGTAGGCGGACACGACGCCGGACGTATAGATAAAATCCGTCAGCAGCGGCTCGTCGAACTCATACATATAATATGAATTGAGACTGCCCACCGGTCCGCCGGCCAGTTGCCAGTCCCTGTCGTGCACGGTGTAGGTAAGGATTTTCCAGTTCATGCCTTCGCCCGGTTCGCCCGGAGGCCCTATCGGACCCTCGCACGAAAGGAGAAACAGGGCCGACGCACACAGTAAAAATAGAGTCTTTTTCATCATCGCTTAGTTTTACGCGGACAAAAGTAGAAAATATTTCCTGTTCGGACGTAATAGTTTATTTAAAATTTCTTCTTCCGTCGAAAGATTCGGAAGCGCCTGCGGCATCGCCACGGGTGCGGCGACGCAGTGCGGAGGCGCCGCGACGCGGGAAAACGGCTGAACGGCCGCATCGCGGAATATCCGAACGACTGCGCCTTTGAGACCGAAATCCCGGGTTCACTCCGAAAACGCCCGGATCTTTGGATCCTGAATCTCAACCGTCGGCGACTCTCCGAAATGTTTCTTGAACACGGTGCTGAAATACGCCGCGCTGGAGAATCCGCACATCTCGCTGACTTCGGTGACGGTATATTTGCGCGAGCGCAGCAGTTCCAGCGAATGGCTCAGGCGGATGGCGCGGACGAAGTCGACGGGCGACCGGTCGGTCAGCGACTTGATTTTCTTGTATAGAAGCGAAGCGCTGACGTTCATCGCCGACGCAAATTCGTCCTTGCCGAACCCGGTGTCCGACATGTGGGCGCGAACCGTCTCTACCGCCTTTTTGACAAATTTATCGTTCATCTCGTTGGCGAGAACCGGTTCATCGCCGTGCGTCCCTGAAATCAGTTTCAGCGCTTTCTCTCTTACCGTTCTGCGGTTTTGGATGATGGTGCGGATTCGCTGCGTGAGGAGCGTCATGTCGAACGGCTTGGTCAGGTAGTCGTCGGCGCCCAGACCCAGGCCGTGCAGTTGCTGCGCCTTTTCCGTCAGGGCGGTGAGCAGGATGACCGGGATGTGCGACGACTCGCCGGTCGATTTCACCCGTCGGCACAGCTCGAAGCCGTCCATGCCGGGCATCATCACGTCGGACACGATCAGGTCGGGCATCCGCGTTTGAATCATCTCCCACGCCTGCGCGCCGTCGCCGGCCGTCGACACGTCAAATTCGCCGCCGAGGGGATGGCGCATGAAGTCCCGCAGGTCGTCATTGTCTTCCACGATCAGGATATGCATCCCGCGCCGTCCGGTGTCCTTTCGCGGTGCGGGCGGACGTTCCGGCGCGGGCGTGAGGGCCTGTTCCGCGACGACCGTACGGTTCCGCCCGCCCTGTACCTGCCGGAACGGGACGGCGATCCTGAACGACGAGCCGGCGTTTTCCTGGCTGACGCAGCGAATCGTCCCTCCGTGCAGTCCGACATAGTTCCGGGCCGAGAGAAGCCCTATCCCCGAGCCGGCAATGCGGGCGTTCACGGCGTTTTCGCCACGGTAGAACTCGCTGAAGAGCCTGCGCTGCGCTTTGCGGCTGATGCCGATGCCGCGGTCTTTTACCTCCAGCGTCCAGCCGCCGGCGTTGCCGCCGAACAGGATGTGAACCGGGCTGCCGGGGTGCGAATACTTGATGGCGTTCGAGATCAGATTGTCGATCACACGCTCCATCATCGACTCGTCGACCGCCGTGCGGTAAGACGGAGGGTCGGCGACGAACTGCAGTTCGATGTTGCGGCTCTTCGCAGAAGATTCGAACATCAGGATGCGGTGAGCGACCATCGCCGCCACGTCGGTCATGACCGGCGACAGTTGTCCCCTGCCCGCGTCCGCTTTCTGGAAGTCGAGCAGTTGGGAGGCGGTCGAGGAGAGGCGCCTCGCCTGTTCGGTTGCCAGGCCGAGGTAGTACCGTCCCGACTCGGAGAGGTTCGTCTCCCTGTTCAGTTCTTCGACGGGCGCCTTGATGAGGGTGAGCGCTGTGCGGATATCGTGCGCCGTAGAGGTGAAGAAGCGCACCTTGTCTTCCGCATGGCGCCGCTTCAGGCGACCGACGTAAAAGCGGAGCGAAAAGTACGCAAATCCCGTCGCCGCCAGGCACATGAGGAGGCGAAACCATCCCGCGCGCCAGAACGGAGGAATCACGCGGACGGCAAGGCGGCGCTCGGCGACGACCTGCGACAGGGAGCTGTCATACATCCGTATCTTCAGCATGAAGCGGCCGGGCGGGATATGGCTGTAGGCCGGCGTGCGGTGTACGGAGGGCAGGCTCCAGTCGGCATCAAGCCCCTCCATCATCCACGAGAAGCGTGCGTCCCCCGTCGCCGTCCCGAGCGGGAGCAGCTCGGCCGTCAGGTTGTTGCGGTGATAGTGCAGTGTAATTTCCTGCAGGCTGTCCGGCGGGACGCCCGGCGCCGGGGCAGTCTCTTCGCGCACGGAGCGCCCCGACACGGTGAGATCCTGAAGGAAGATGCGCCCCCGGGCGGGCGACTGCCGGAGCGTAGAGGGGTCGAAGATGACGGCGCCCTCGTTCGTGCCAAACACGAGCTGCCCGCTGCGCAGCAGGCAGTGGGCGTCGCGGTTGAACGAGACGTTCGACAGCGGCCAGAGTGACGCATACGTGACCGCCGTCCCGTCGCCGGGGCTGAAGCGACACAGCCCGTTCTCCGTCCCTATCCACAGGTAGCCGCCGGCCTGCGCGATGCTGTTCGCGTGGTTGGACGGCAGGCCCGTGCGGACGGTAAACCGCTCGACCTCCCGCCCGGCAAGGTCGAACCGCAGCAGCCCCGCGCCGTCGGTACACATCCATGCAGCGCCGTCGGCCACCAGCATGTCCTGAAGCAGGTAGCCGCCGAGCAGCACTTCCGACTGTCCGCTCTGCGCGTCCAGCGCCAGCAGCCCGTACGAGCAGGCCATCAGTATGCGGCCCGGCGCGAGTTCGGCAAACATCCCGATTGGATGAAAAGGATAGGTGCGAAACCGGTCTTCCTCCGCGCAGTAACGGATGATGTCGCCCTGACTGCCTCCCATCCAGATGTCGCCGCGGCTGTCCCTGTAGATGTCGAACACGAAGTCGTTTGCCGGCACCGAATCGCGCCCGGCCGTCGAGTAGTGCGCCAGCTCCCTCCCGCTCTTTCCGTCCATGACGTAGACGCCGGACGAGTATGTCCCGGCCCAAATGCGTCCGCGATCATCTTCGCAGAGCGAAAGGAAAACCTGAGCCTGCTCCTGCTTGTTGCGATAGAAGGCCGTCCAGCGGTCGCGCGCCACGTCGAGGCGGCTGACGCCGTTGTTGGTAGCGAACCAGAGGTTTCCGCGGCTGTCTTCGATCACCTGGTTGACGTTGTCGTTGCTCAGCGAGTTGGGATCGCCCGCCCGGTGCCTCAGGCGGGTGACGGGGGGCGACGACTGCTCGAAAAAGGAAACGCCCCCGCTGACGGTGCATACCCATACGCGGTTGTGCGGGCGGTCGTAGAGGATGTCGTACACGCCGTCGCCACGCAGCGACGCGGGGTCGTCGGCATCCTCCTTGTAGACGGCCGTCACGCGGTCGCCCGCGCGGTTCAGTTCCCAGATGCCCTGCCCGTCGATGCCGACCAGCAGGGTCGAATCCGAGTTGGCCTCGATCGCCAGCACCGGCTGCCCGGGAAACGCCTCGACGGGCGGCCGCGCGACGACGCCCTGCGCCACGTCGTAATAAAACAGCCCGCCGGCAACCGTGCCTATCCACAGCCGGCGCGCCTCAGCGTCGTAAAACAGGCGCGAGACGTCGAAGGGAGGAAAGGAACCAGCCTCATACAGGCAGGAGTCCGTCGCCGTCAGCACGTCTACGAGCCATACGCCGCCCGCGCGCGTCGTCAGCAGGTGGCGGCTGTCATACCATGCGCACTGTACGTCGGGCGCGTCCGAGACCAGCGTCAGTTCGCCGCCGGCGTACCGGTGCAGCCCCAGGTCGGAGGCGATCCAGAGCACGTCGTGCGCGTCGATGAGCAGGCTGCACCGGCTCACGCGCGCGGCGCCCGCGAGCGTGCGGAGGTCGAACATGAAGTCGAAGCGGTCGTGCAGCGCATTGTAGCGAAAGAACTGCCCGTTGCCGGAGCAGGCGATCACGAGCGTGTGGCGGCAGGCCAGCTTGACGTGGACCACATCCGCCGTGCGGTACGGAAGCTGGTATATGCGGCAGTCGCCGCCGGACAGCCGCAGGACGCCCGTCTTCGACGAGGCCCAGACGAACCCGTTGCCGTCGCGACAGAGCGACACGACACTGCGCGTCGAGATGCCATACATATCATTAATATTATAGAACTTCACGCCGCCCGACGCGCGGCAGGCAAGCGTCAGGACAACGAACAGGGCAGTAAGCAGGCTACATTTCATATAATAATTAATGTGAGAATTAGCAAATGTGCAAATGAGCAAATTTGCTGATTCTCACATTTGCTAATTTCCCCATTCTTTTATTCTCTCATTTGCTCATTTGCACATTTGCTCATTCTCACATTATTATAATTCCCCGCACGAGTCGATACATTCCGCGCAGGCGGTCTCGAATTCGAGCGTAGCGTGAGTGATGGCCCTTTCGCGGAGCATCTGTTTGAGGCGGCGCTTGACGTCTTCCATCCGTGCGGCGTCGGCGATGACGACGTGTACGGTGAGCGCCGTTTCGGTCGTGCTCAGCGCCCAGATGTGGAGGTGATGGAGGTCGTCGACGCCGTCGACGGTGCGCATGGCCGCCTCGACCTCGCCGGCGTCGATCCCCACCGGCACGCCGTCGAGCGAGAGGCGCACGCTGTCGTGCAGCAGTTGCCACGTCGCATGGACGATGACGGCGGCGATGATCAGCCCTATCACGGGGTCGAGCACCGTCAGCCCCGTGAAGGCAATGATGATGCCCGACGCCATGACGCCGACCGACACCAGGGCGTCCGCCGCCATGTGAAGATAAGCCCCCTTCACGTTCAGATCCCTCTCCCGGTCCTTCATGAAGAGCCACGCCGTGAAGGCATTTACCGCCACGCCGATGCCGGCCACCCATGCGATCACGCCGCCCTCGACCGGCTGCGGGTGGAGAATCTTGCCGATGCTCTCGGCCGCGATAAAGCCGACGGCGACGAGCAGTATGACGGCGTTCAGCAGCGACACCAGCACGGTACTCTTCCGGTAGCCGTAGGTGTAGCGGCTGTTCGCCCGCACCTTCGCCAGGCGGAAGGCGAGCATGGCAAGGATCAGGCTCGCCACGTCGCTCAGGTTGTGGCCCGCGTCCGAAAGCAGGCCGACAGAGTCGGTCACAAGGCCGGCGGCAAACTCGGCCACGACGAAAGCCGCATTCAGCACGATGCCGGTGACAAACGCCCTGTTGAGCGACGCCGCCTCGCCGTCGTGCCCATGCCCGTGTTCATGATGAGAATATTCCACTGTCATTTTTTTCTGCAAAGATACGTCGCCGCCTTTGAATGGCAATGCCCGTCCGGCTGTTTTCCCGTGTTTTCCCTCTGTGTCTCTCCGTGTCTACTCTGTGGCTCTCTGTGTAATAAAAAAAATCGGAGTTACACAGAGTTCCACAGAGTAGACACAGAGAGCCACAGAGAGGGGGACGTAATTAATGATTAATTATTAATGGTTAATGATTAATCATTCATAATTTATAATTCATTCCAAAAGGTTATCCGCCGTCATTGCGAACGCAGTGAAGCAATCCAGCCCTCCATCGCCGCAGCCGTATTCAGATTGCTTCACTCCGTTCGCAATGACGCGGGTGGAGTTCGCAATGACGCGCGGCGGGACGAAATCCATGATTCATCATTAACCGTTAACCAATAACCCTTAATCATTAATTCCCCCGCCTTACGGGATCCGCGCGCTGTATATCTCGCTCCAGTCGCCCTTGACGCCGGTCGTGTTTTCCCATCGGAGGGCGAAGTAGAGGGTTTTGCCGCGGTCGGCGCCGGTGAAGGTGAGTTTGAGGGGCGAGCGGGTGTCGAAGCGGCTGTCGAGCAGCTCGTCCCAGTCGACGGGCGGCGCGTCGAGGATGGCGAGGCGCACTTCGACGCCGCGCATCCCGTAGGGCTTCGCGCGGCTGCGCGCCGCGCCCTTGTTGAACCAGTGGATGTGGATGACGCCGGGCCCGACGAGTTCGATCTCGCAGTCTACCAGGCTGCTGGGGCCGGGCACGGGGCGGTTGCCGCCCGTATGCCGCGTGGGCATGGCCATGCGCACGAGGTCGTCGTCGCGCACGAGGGGGTTGCCGCGAAGCAGTCCGTAGAGCTGGCGGTAGAGCTGTTTCATGCGCGGCTCGGCGTCGTCGAGGGCCGCCTGCCTGGCGCGGGTACGCTCGGCCGGGTTGTGCCATGCGAGGTAGATGGTGTTATAGGCCTGGTATTCGGGCTGGAAGACGGTGGTGATCCACGTGAGTACCGCGCTGCCGTTGATGTATCCGAAGTCGTCGAGGCGTGTCGACGCTGCGGGCGAGATGTAATTCCACGTGGCCGTGATCTGGTCGTGGAATGCGATGTGATT
>JAIRZY010000032.1 GCA_031266995.1 Tannerella sp. | reverse complement strand
CCCGTTCGCCGCATGTCGATGTCGACAACCGCCTCCTCCCCCTCGCGGCTCGACATCTCGCAGAGCCACTCGCCCTGCGGCCCGGCAGCGAAACTGCTGCCCCAGAACATGATGCCCTGGCTCTGAAACGACGGATCAAGCTCCGGCCCCACGCGGTTCACGGCCACGTACGGCAGCCCGTTCGCTATCGCGTGCCCGCGCTGCACCGTCTGCCACGCATCGCGCTGCCGCGTCCGTTCCCCCTCCGTGTCGTGCATGTCCCATCCTATGGCCGTCGGGCAGATCAGCACGTCGGCGCCGCGCAGCGCCATCAGCCGCGCAGCCTCCGGAAACCACTGATCCCAGCAGACCATCACGCCCAGCCGCCCGACGGACGTCGCGATCGGACGAAAGCCCGTGTCGCCCGGCGCAAAGTAGTACTTCTCGTAATAGCCCGGGTCGTCGGGGATGTGCATCTTGCGATAGCATCCGGCAATGGACCCGTCGCGCTCGATGACGACCGCCGTGTTGTGATACACCCCCGCCGCCCGCCGCTCGAAGAGCGAGAGCGTCAGTACCACGCCCGTCTGCGCCGCCAGCCGGCCGAACCGTCGCGTCGAAGGCCCGGGCACGGTTTCGGCAAGGCCAAACTGCCGTTCGTCTTCCGTCTGGCAGAAATACAAACTGTTGTGAAGCTCCGGCAGAACCACAAGCTGTGCCCCCTCCGCCGCGCACCGGTGAATCCCGGCGCACAGCCGCTCGATGTTCTCTTCCACGTTGCCGGTGTTGTGCTGTTGAATAATTCCTGTTTTCATCTGTCCGTCATCTACTGTTTGGTATTATTTCATATATACTCTATACATTATATTATACAGTCCCCGCGGGATACTGCATCGTGACGCAGTGCAGCGAGCCGTGTTGCCGTATCAGCACGCGGCAGTCGATGCCCACGACCTCGCGGCCCGGAAACGCGACCTGCAGGACGCGACGCGCCTCGCCGTCTCCCGCACCACCGTAGCAGGGCATCAGGACGGCGCCGTTGACGGGCAGGAAATTGGCATACGTGGCGGGTAGCCGCTCGCCGCCGCTGAAGACCGGCCCGGCCATCGGCAGCGGCAGGAGGCGGTAAGGACGCCCGTCGGCCGTGCGAAACGCCCGCAGCTCGTCCTCCATCGCCCGCAGCCCGTCGAAATGCGCATCCGTCCTGTCCGTACACCGCACGTATGCAATCGTCTCCGCATCGCAGAAGCGCGCCAGCGTGTCGACATGCCCGTCCGTATCATCACCCTCCAGCCCCCCGTGCTCCAGCCACAGGACACGCCCGGCGCCCGAGAACGCCTTCAGGGCATCCTCGATCTGCACCCTGTCCAGGCGCGGGTTGCGGCCGGGCGACAGCAGGCACCGCGCCGTCGTCAACAGCGTCCCCTCGCCGTCCGACTCGATGCTCCCCCCCTCGAGCACGAAGGGCGACATGTCGCACCGCTTCACGCCCGGCGCAAACGTCCCCGTGCGAAACAGTTCCTCCGTCACGGCGTTGTCGTATCCCGCGGCAAACTTCGCCCCCCAGCCGTTGAACACGAAATCGCACACCTCCGGCACGCCGTTTCTCAGCCTCGTGATGCCGCCGTGATCGCGCGCCCACGTGTCGTCCGTCCGCACCTCGCGGAAGATGGCGCGCCGCCCGTCGAACGCCCCCAGTTGCGCGTGCACCTCCTCCGCATCCGCACACACAATCAGCACCTTCGCGCGCTTCATCACCTCCCTCGCGATGGCCGCAAAGCAGGCGACGGCTTCGCCCAGCACCGGCCGCCAGTCCGTGCCCGCATGTGGCCACGTAAGCTGCACAGCGCTCTGGGGATGCCACTCGGCCGGTAAAACAATCCTGTCCGTCATAACTCCGTTTCTCTTTTGCGGCGTAAAAGTAGCAAGATTTGCTCATTCTTCCATTTGGGTAAAATATAAAAGAATGCTAAATAATCTGTGCACCGCATTGAAAATAGCCACATAGTTTGTAATTTTGTCATGCGAACTGAAAAAATTACAGAATAAACAATGGTAGCAAAGGATATACAGCAGGTGAAACAGCGCTTTGGCATCATAGGCAATGCGCCGGGGCTATACCGTGCGATCGACCTGGCACTCCAGGTAGCGCCGACGGAAATGTCCGTGCTGATTACCGGCGAAAGCGGCGCGGGCAAGGAAGTCTTCCCGCAGATTATCCACCAGAACAGCCTGCGCAAACACGGACAGTATATTGCCGTCAACTGCGGCGCCATTCCCGAAGGCACGATCGACTCGGAACTGTTCGGACACGAGAAAGGCTCGTTCACCGGCGCCCTGGCAGACAGGAAAGGCTATTTTGAATTTGCCGACGGCGGGACGATTTTCCTCGACGAGGTGGGCGAACTGCCGATGCCGACGCAGGCGCGGCTGCTCCGCGTGCTCGAAAGCGGCGAGTTCATCAAGGTCGGCTCGTCGAAGGTGCAGAAAATCAACGTGCGCATCGTAGCCGCCACCAATGTAGACCTGGCGCAGGCGATTACCGGTCGCAAGTTTCGCGAAGACCTCTACTATCGCCTCAACACGTTCCCCATCCCGATACCCCCCCTGCGCGAACGGCCCGACGACATGCTGCTGCTGTTCAGAAAATTCGCATCCGACTGCGCAGAGAAATATCAGATGCCCCCGATTCAACTGGACGACGAGGCGAAGACGTTGCTGCAAAGCTACCGCTGGCCGGGCAACGTGCGCGAGCTGAAGAACGTGACGGAACGCATCTCCATCATCGAGCACGACCGGACGGTCACGGCCGACGAGCTGCGCCTGTACCTGCCCAACCTGAACGTCGAGAAGCTGCCCGCCCTGATGAAAGGCAGCGACGAACAGAAGATTTTCCACAACGAGCGCGAGATACTCTATCAGGTGCTGTTCGACATGAAAAAGGACGTCGCCGAGCTGAAGAAGCTCGTACACGACATCATGGGCGGCAACATCCCGATGTCCATGCCGGTCGACGACGGCGAACCGTATGCACGCCCGCTTCAGGACATGTCGTCCATTCAGGAAATCGAGACCGTAGAAGAATCGCTCTCGCTCGAAGACGTAGAGAAGGAGATGATACGCAAGGCGCTGGAACGGCACGGCGGCCGCCGCAAGAACGCCGCCATCGACCTGAAGATCTCCGAACGGACGCTCTATCGCAAAATCAAGGAATATCATTTGGAGTAAAAGGAGGAAAGGATGCTGAAGAATATATGCCTGGCCGCCCTGCTGGCGGTCGCGTGGACGGCCTGCTCCATCTCGTACAAGTTCAACGGCGCTTCGATCGACTACACGAAGGTGCAGTCCATCTCGATAAAGGACTTTCCCAACATGGCCGCGCTGGTCTACGCCCCCCTGGCCGATAAATTCACAGACCAGCTCCGCGACAAATACGTGCGCCAGACCCGCCTGCAACTGCTCCGCGAAAACGGCACGCTCGATCTGGAAGGCGAGATTACGGGCTACGACTTTACCTCGCAGGCAGTCAGGGACGGCATGTATGCCTCCATGACGCGCCTCACCATCACCGTCAGGGTGCGCTATACGAACACGGCCAGCTCCGACGAAGATTTCGAGCAGACGTTTTCGGCCTACCGCGAGTTTTCAAACGAAAGCCAGATTCAGCAGGTGCAGGACCAGCTCTCGGAAGAAATCATCGAGGAAATCGTGGACCAGATATATAACGCAACGGTAGCAAACTGGTAGGAGACAGTCATGACGTGCACGGAATTATACGGGCTGATGAGGGATCCGTCGACGCTGTCGGACAAAACCCTGCCGGAACTGAAGCAAATCGTTTCCGACTTTCCCTGTTTTCATGCCGCGCGCATGCTCTACCTCAAAAACCTTGCCGTGCTGAACGATCTGCGCCTGGAGGTCGAGCTGAAGAAGATGGCAATCCACGTCCCCGACCGCATGAAGCTGTTCCTGCTGCTCGAAAACGGGCGCGGTGCGAGCCGGCCGGCAAGGGAGAAAAAAAACGACCGCTTCAGCCTGATCGAAGACTTTCTCCAGGAGAGGGGCAACGGCTCCGGCCCGGACGAACTGCAGTATGAATCGCCGCTGTCGACCGATTATACGCCCCGGCTGCTGGCAGACGAAAAGGCTCCGGGCGACTCGCCCGGCGGTGACTCGCCCGGCGGCGGAGCGCCATATCAGGAGCTGATCAATTCCCTGACCGCGAAAGAGGAGGACAAAGGCACGGCGCCCGCAGAGAGCGAAAACGGAGATGGCGGGGCGAAAAACAGCTCCGCGGAAACGGACAGGGCGTCTTCCGCCGACGATTCCTATTTCACTGAAACTCTGGCGCAAATATACATCCGGCAGAAGCGCTACGAGAAGGCGCTGGAAATTATCCTGAAGTTAAGTTTGAAATATCCAAAAAAAAACATTTACTTTGCAGACCAGATTCGGTTTCTTGAAAAATTGATTATTCATACTAAAACCAAATAAATAATGTACGTATTTTTGTCTATTTTGATTCTGATTGCATCAATATTTTTGATCTTGATCGTGTTGATACAAAACTCCAAGGGCGGCGGGCTGGCTTCGGGCTTTTCGTCGTCCAATCAGATTATGGGCGTGCGCAAAACGACTGACTTCCTGGAGAAAGCGACGTGGACGCTGGCGGCCGTCGTCGGGCTGTTCTGCGTTGCGATCACGGCGTTTATCCCGCGCGCAAGCAACATGTCCGACCAGCCGCAATCCGAAATCCAGCAGCAGGTGAACGACGCCCCGACGGTGAATCCCAACCTGATTGCGCCCAATTTCGGCACGCCGCTGTCCGAAGAACCTGTCATACCCTCGCCGGAGGAGCAGTAAATTGCGTTTTTATAATTTTAAGGGTGATAAGGGTGTGATGTTTTTATTGCACCCTTATCTTTTTCTGCCCGTTTCTCTCTATATTTACCCGAAAAACGAAAGAAAATGAAGAATCCGATACAGATGATCAAGCAATGCGTGGAAAAAGACGAGCCATACTTTTTGCTGCGCGGACAGGACGTGTGTGCCCTGCCGGCCATCAGGGCCTATTATGAGGCGGTGAAGGGCAAAGTGGAAAATCCCTACTTCATCGAGGAAATCGAGGAAATCATGAAAGATTTTCAGGCGTTTCTCGACGGGCAGGAAACGCATATCCCCGACTGAAAGGACATGGAGAGCGACAGCTACCGGACGATCCGCGAGCCGGCCGAAGGCTATCACACGGAGAAGCGCAGCCGCTTCATCTCGCATGCCGTCCCCGTGCGCACGGTCGAGGACGTAAAGGCGTGGGTCGACAGGTATCGCAGGCAGTATTACGACGCGCGCCACGTCTGCTGGGCATACATGCTGGGGGCGGAACGGACGGCGTTTCGCGCCGTCGACGACGGCGAACCGTCGTCGACGGCGGGAAAGCCGATTCTGGGCCAGATCAATTCGCGCGAACTGACGGACATACTGGTTGTTGTCATACGCTATTTCGGCGGCATCGAGCTGGGGACGGGCGGGCTGATTGCCGCCTACCGCGCGGCCGCGGCCGGGGCGCTCGCCGCCGCGCAGATCGAGGTGCGCACGGTGGACGAACGCATCGCCATCCGTTTCGAATATCCCGACCTGAACGGCGTCATGCAGATCGTGAAAGACATGCATCCGGAAATCCTTGCGCAAACGTTTGAATCAGACTGCGAAATGACGCTCCGCATCCGCAGGAGCGAGGCCGGGATATTGAAGCGCCGCCTGGCGACGGTCGGAAGCCTTGTCTTCCGGCAGGATTGAAAAGGCGTCCCGCGATATTTCCCCCCGTTCCCGGAATGTCATTAAGTCAAGCTGCAACGGCCTGAAAGGCAGAATCTGCATAACCGCAGGTCAGCGACCTGCGGGAGGTAACCCGCCCCCTCTCTCGCTGCCTGGAAGGCAGGACATGGTGACCCGGCGTAGTGTCCTGCCTTTCAGGCAGCAGGTTTGGCGCTCATCCTGTCTCCGCAGGTCGTCGACCTGCGGTTATGAAAATCTAACCTTTCAGGTTGTTATGGCTTGACTTAATGACATTGCCCGTTCCCGGAAGGCTTCTTCTATTCATAAAAAAAATGTCTCCTGTCCCGGAAAAGATTTTCGGAACTCCGGAAAAGATTTTCGGAACTCCGGAAAAGTCTTTTGGAACTCCGGAAAAGTTTTTCGGAACTCCGAAAAAGTCTTTCGGAACTCCGGAAAAGTTTTTTGGAAGTCCGGAAAAGTCTTTTGGAACTCCAAAAAAGTTTTTCGGAACTCCGGAAAAGTCTTTCGGAGCTCCAAAAAAGTCTTTCGGAACTCCGGAAAGGTCTTTCGGAAGTCCGAAAAAGTCCGTTTCATGCATTTTCGAGCCGCTCCGGCTCCCTTCCGGCGCGTCATTGCGAGCGCAGCGAAGCAATCCGGATACAGGACATGCGGGTCGGGGTGGAGACCGCCTCGCGGCGCACGCAACGACGCGGGAAGGAATTTTAACGCAATATGCTCCAATTTTTGCTGCCTTTTGACCTTGCGCGTCCTGATTTGCGGCCGTACTTTTGCGGCGTTATCGAGGAATGGGAAACAGTTTGTGTCACGAAATTGTCGGAATCAATGAACAATCAGATCTCTGTGAAACAGAAAACACTGAACGGAGCGTTTTCGCTGCGCGGAAAGGGCCTTCATACGGGCCTGCACATCGGTATTACATTTTCGCCTGCGCCCGAGGGCTTTGGCTACAGGATCCGCCGCACCGACCTGGCGGGGCAGCCGGTCGTCGCGGCGGCGGCCGGGAGCGTGGTCGAGACGGAGCGGGGGACGGTGCTGTCCGTCGGCGACGTGCGGGTGGGCACCATCGAGCACGGGCTGGCCGCGCTGTATGCCTGCGGGATAGACAACTGCCTGATTGAGGTCGACGCGCCCGAGTTTCCGATCCTCGACGGCAGCGCGAGGGCCTTTGTCGACGGGATACGCCGGGCCGGCGTGCGCGAGCAGGCGGCGGAGCGCGTGTACTTTGCGCCCGGGGGCATGATCGAATATCGCGACGAGGCTTCGGGCGCACACCTGATGCTGCTGCCGTCCGACGGCTTCGAGGTGCACGTCCAGATCTCGTTCGACTCCGGCGTGCTGAGCGTCCAGAGCGCCTTTCTGGGCAGCCTGGAGGCGTTTGAGCGCGAGATTGCGATGTGTCGCACCTTCGTGTTCGTGAAGGAAATCGAGGCGCTCGTGCAGAAGGGCCTGATCCGCGGGGGCGATCTCGACAATGCTATCGTCATATACGACAGCCCCCTGCCGCAGGAGCGCCTCGACAGGCTGGCCGACCTGATGGGCGCCGAGCGTAAAGACGCCGGGAGGCCGGGATATATCATGAACTCCCCGCTCCGCTTTCCGAACGAGCCGGCGAGGCACAAGATACTGGACATACTGGGCGACGTGGCGCTGACGGGCGCGTTTATCCGCGGAAAAATCGTCGCCGTGCGCCCCGGGCATCAGGTGAACAACCGTTTTGCGCGGGCGATACTGGACGGCATGAAGAGGGGGATGTAAGCGCGCCGCCATGAGACACTTCCGCACCGCTCTGCTCGTCGTCCTGGCGTGGCTCGCATACCGGGCGCCGGCGCAGGAGAAGGAAATAGCCGAAATGTGGCGCGATCAGCTCGATACGGCTGCAATGAACTACTACAGGCCCGAATACCTGATCATCGACGAGGCGGAAATGCTGTCGCTCTTCGACCGCCAGCCGAGCTTCGGGATGTATAAGGACAATTATTTCATCACGGGCATCCCGCTGAGCGGAAAGATAGACAAGCATACGGCAGACGTCAAGTTTCAGATCAGCGTCCGCCAGCGACTGACCCGCACGGTGCTGCCCTTCAACACGTCGCTCTCGCTGACCTATACCCAGAAGTCGTTCTGGAACCTGTACATGAAGTCGGCGCCCTTCGAAGACAATAATTACAATCCGGGCTTTGCGCTCGTGAAGCCCCTCATATATAAAAACCAGTTGCGGGGTTCGGCCGTCCTCGCCCTCGAACACGAATCGAACGGCAAGGACAGCCTCGACTCGCGGGGGTGGAACTACGTGACGCTGACGGGCGTCTATTTCTTCAACGCCAGCTTCACCCTGCAGGCGAAAGTGTGGGCCGGGATTATGGACCGCGGCGAGACGGCGGCCGACGGCGACGGGGGGAATCCCGACCTGTACAAATACAGGGGATACGGACTGGTGGCGATGAACTATCGCAGCCTGAACGACCGTTTCTGGGCGTCGGCCGTCATCAATCCGCGCAACAGGTTCAGGAGCGCCAACATTCAGCTCGAGCTGAATTTCAAGATGAACTCCAACGTCAATCAGTACCTTTTCGTCCAGTGGTACAACGGATACGGCGAGAGCCTCCTGGAATACAACCGCTACGCGTCGATGATCCGCGTGGGCATCTGCATCAAGCCCGCGCTTCGGAATCTGTACTGACGCGTCGAAGCGTCGGGGATCCGGTGATTCCCGAAATCCGCACCGTCCGCGTGCGCAGGGCGCCGGCTTTTATCGGCCGGAAGAGCGTGCGGACTGGAAAATTTGATATACATTTGCACCCGGAAAAAACAGGCACGGTGCATGCGTGCAGACTGAAGGCATGACGGCGAGCGTTTTCATGCCGGCTTTTGACATAAAGAGAGAGAGAGAAAATGAATTTGTATCATAGACTGATTGTCGGGCTGTTTCTTGTAACCCCGGCTTTCGCACAGAACGGTACTGTCAAACGTTCTGAAGAATTTGAGAAACCGTCTCCGTGGGCATTTATTGTCCCTTCGGCACTGGTTTCCTACGGAGTAATCACACAGTTTAGCCCGGCCCTGCAGGACCTGTCATGCAGGATCGACGGCAAAATCGCACAAAAGGTTCACCGCCGGTATGCTTTTGACAATTATATCCAGTATCTGCCTTATGCGGGAATTTACATCCCGGATTTGTGCGGAGCGAAGGCAAAGCACGACGTCCTCGACCGGACGCTTGTACTTGGCACGTCGATCATGATCTGCAGCGGCGCGGTTCTGATCCCCAAGTATACGGCCCGCATCACCCGTCCCGACGCTTCGAACCGGCACTCGTTTCCGTCGGGGCATACGGCGACGGCATTTCTCGGCGCGCATATACTGTTCAGGGAATACCGTGACGTGTCGCCCTGGATTGGCATAGCCGGATACGGAATTGCCGCCACGACCGGCATGATGCGCGTGGTCAACCGCAAACACTGGCTTAGCGATGTGTTTGCGGGCGCCGGCGTGGGCATAATCAGTGTCGAACTGTCCTGTCTCATGCTGCCGGTGTGGCACCGGATGTTTAGATCGAACGCGGAAGGCGGTTACCTGACGGTAAGCCCGCTGTTTTCGCCGAACGGCTTCGGAGTGTGCCTCTGCTGCATGTTTTAAGAGCGGATTTCATTCCAGCATGTCCAGCACATACAGTATTTCGGCATTTTCGTCGAAGTCATATTTGGCATAATCGCTCCACGTCATGGCGTAATCGGGCATAAAGGTTTTTCCACGGACGGAGTCGGCGGGAAAGAACACCTGCACGGAGTTGGATATGCTGCCGGAAAGGCGGGTATTCGGCAACTCGAAAGCCGTCGTTTCCATAAAGGTGTTTCCGGCCTGCCGTGAGGGAACACCGGCGACCGTGGCGCCGCCAATCTGCGTAAGAAAATACATGAAATGGTAAGCTGCGCTGAACGTCGCAGGCGAGGTCAGGACAACGACGCGAGGCTCGTACAGGGGAACGCCATTCAGGTTTTCCGTATATTCGGAGCCGATATTCCCGTAATAGCTGATGAGCGACATGTCTTTGCGTTTCTCTTCTACCGGACGCGTGTCGCGGGCGCCAAAAAAGTATCCGAAAGC
>JAIRZY010000271.1 GCA_031266995.1 Tannerella sp. | reverse complement strand
GCCCGGCGTCAGCAATGCCGGCGAGGACGGCGCCGGGAAATATATGCAACCGGAACTGAATCCGTAACCGGCTCTTTGAATATTCCGGGTTCTTTTTCGGCAGGCAAACGTAAAGTGGCAGCAGGCTGAAACGGGCTGTCTCCGCAACATGACAGAGGAACCGAATCATTATGTAAACCGGGTGCCGGCAGTCGCATACCAGCGCCCGGTAAACGTAAACCGGACGTCAATCTTGAATCTTGAATCTTGAATTTTAAATTCCCCTTTTGCGGACGATCACCCTGTCGATGCGCGCCCGGTCCATTTCGGCGATTTCGAACGTGAAGTCCTGCCATGCGAGCGTGTCGCCCGTCGCGGGCACGCGCTTGAGAATGTCGAGAATCAGGCCGCTGAGCGTGTTGTAGTCGTTTTCGGCATAGAGATGCTCGAGGTCGAAATATGCCAGAAAGTCGTAGAACGAATACTGCCCGTCGACCGTCCATCCGCCGCCGGCGCGTTCCACGATTTCCGGCTCCTCGTCGCTGTCGAGCACCTGCCCGATCAGCGCCTCCATGATGTCCTTCAGCGTGACGATGCCCTGTATGCCGCCAAGCTCGTCCGTGACCAGCCCGTACTTGACGCGAGCCTTGCGAAACTGTTCCAGCGTGTTGTATACGCTCTGGTCTTCGGGCACAAACTGCGCGGGCCGCATCACCTGCGAGAGCGAGAAGTCGGGCGCGTCGATGCGTCCGAAGAGATCTTTCAGGTAGACGACGCCCACGATGTTGTCGAACTTTTCCGACGCGACGGGGTATACGTTAAACAGGTTGTCCTTCACGCGCTCGCGCACCGTCGCCGGGCAGTCGTGTATGTCCATCCATACCACTTCGCTGCGGTGGGTCATGATCGACCCGACGTCGCGGTCGCCCAGCGTGAAGACGCGTTCGACGATGTCCTGCTCGACCTCCTGCACCTCGCCGTCGTCAAATCCCTCCTTCACGATCGCCTTGATTTCCTCCTCCGTCACCTTGCTCTCGCCGCCGCGGTCGAGCCTCAGCAGCCGCACCATCATCAGCGTGCTCTTCGACAGGATCCAGACGAAGGGCGAGGCGACGGCCGAGAGCATGTTCATCGGCCGGGCTGCGAGCATGGCGACCCTCTCGGCAAATCCCAGCCCGATGCGCTTGGGCACCAGCTCGCCGAGCACGAGCGTCAGGTAGGTCACCGCCGCCACGATGAGGACCTTCGAGACCGTCAGCGCGTAGGGCGCACACCATGAAATGCGGCCGAGCGCCGAGGCCAGATCTTCGGCAAAGGCTTCGCCCGAAAACAGGCCGGTCAGTATCCCGATCACCGTGATGCCGATCTGAATCGTGGGAAGGAATTTATCGGGATTGTGAGCCAGGTCGAGCGCCGTCTGCGCCGCGCTTCTGTTTTTTTTGAGTTCAACTTCGAGCCGTGTCCTGCGGGCCGAAACCAGTGCGATTTCAGTCATCGACAGAATGCCGTTCAGCAGAATCAATCCAAGAATTATCAATATCTCCATTCGGAATCAAGGCTTGTTTTGCCGCACAAAGATACGAACATTATTATTTTTTTACACAGCACGGCTGTAAAATTTTTGTGCGCGCACCGTCGAAATCCGTATCTTTGCCCTGCAAAAAAAAATGAACCGGAGGCAATGGAATTTCTTGGCATCATCCCGGCGCGATACGCGTCGACCCGTTTTCCCGGCAAGCCGCTGGCCGACATGCGCGGCAAGCCGATGATACGCCGCGTATACGAACGGGCGCTCGCGAGCGTCGACCGGCTCGTGGTGGCGACCGACGACGCGCGCATCGAGGCGGCGGTCAGCGCCTTCGGCGGCCGGGCCGTCATGACGTCCGCCAGCCATCGCAGCGGGACGGAACGCTGCTACGAAGCGCTGTGCCGGACGGGCGAACGGTTCGACGCGGTCATAAACATACAGGGCGACGAGCCGTTCGTCCGCCCCGAACAGATCGAGCTGCTGAAAGGCTGCTTCGACCGCCCCGGCGTGTGCATCGCCACGCTGGTGAAGCCGTTCGAGGCGGACGCCGGTTTCGAGACCGCGCTCTTCGACCCGAATACGCCCAAAGTAGCCCTCAACCGCCGTGGCGAGGCGCTCTTCTTCAGCCGTTCGGTCATCCCCTGCGTCCGCGACCGCAAGCCTGCGGAATGGCTCGCCGCGCATACGTTCTACAAGCACATCGGCCTGTATGCCTACCGCGCGGAGACGCTCGGCGAGATCGTCCGCCTGCCGCCCTCGCCCCTCGAAACGGCCGAAAGCCTCGAACAGTTGCGGTGGCTCGAAAACGGATACCGGATACAGACCGCCGTCACGCGGCACGAGACCGTCGGAATCGATACGCCCGCAGACATGGCGCGCGCCCTGGCACTGCTCGACGGGATGGACGCGGAATAGTTTTTTTCCACCTGCCGCCGCGTCCGCTTTCAGAGATTATTTCTAACTTTGACACAAATTTTTATCTCAAACACATATAATCTTATGAAAAATGTAATGTCAGCAATCATCGTCCTGTTCTGCCTCGCGCCATACGCGGGCGCACAGGAAAGCAGAGTGTACGAAACCCGTACGCTGAAGAGTGAAATCCTGAAAATGGACCGGAACTATGCCATTTACCTGCCTCCGGGTTACGAGGAAGGCGACGCGAGCTACCCGGTGCTGTATCTGCTCCACGGGAGCGGCGACAACCATACGGGATGGGTGCAGTTCGGGCAGGTGCGCCACATCGCCGACCGGGCGATCGCCGAAGGGCAGGCATGCCCGATGATCGTCGTCATGCCCGACGGCGACACGAAAGTCAAGGGCTACTTCAATCAACCGGATGGCAGTTTCGACTATGAAGACTTCTTTTTCAACGAACTGATTCCGCACATCGAGAAGACGTACCGAGTCAGGAGCGAACGTCGCTACCGCGCCATATCGGGCCTGTCGATGGGAGGCGGCGGCACGGTCTTCTACGCCCTGCACCGTCCCGACGTCTTCGCCGCCGCCGCCCCGCTGAGCGCTACGACCGGCAGCACCTGGCTGATACGCGACTCGAAAGCGACGCAGGCGCAACTGGATGCCTTCGGCCGGAAATACGGTTTTGAAGGCCTCCTCAACGGCGCTTCCAAAGAGGAGACGGATCAGATCAAACGCGTCCGCTGGTACATCAGTTGCGGCGACGACGATTTCCTGTACCGCGACAACAGCATGATGCACGTCCTGTTTCGCGAAAAGGAGATCGCCCACGAATACCGCGTGAAGGACGGCGGACATACGTGGACGTACTGGCGGATGGAGTTGCCGCTGGTGATGGAGTTTGTTTCGAAGTCGTTTATGCAGTATTGAGCCCGGGATTTCGGGATTCGGTGATATGCGTGTAAACCGGTAATAAAAAAGTGCGTAATCCTTTTTATTGCCGGTTTACATGCCATATCTGTTTTTGACATGGGATTTTCTTAATTTTAGTCCGCTCACAGTCATTGTCCGGCAAGGTCCCTGCCGGACGACATGCCGGCAGATGGCCGTTTCAGTCGGACAATCCTGTATGGCGTTTCTTTATTGGCGTCGGGATAGATAAATCCTTTGCTGTTATGATCCATCATCTCGATCAGGTACATCAGGTCGTATTGCGTATCAATCTTTTCGGCCGAAATTGTCGCGCGGAACGTATACGCGCCGGTGGCGGTCATCGGGAGCATTTCGAAGTCTTTATACTGGTTGACCGACCGGTATTGCAGGCGTACCCATTTTATTCCGGCAGGGGCGTCGATGTCGACCGTGACGGTGATGGGTCGGCTGGCTTCCGCGGTTTCTATGGCTGTATGTGTTATGTGGAAATAACGGCTGTTGTCCGCATCCGTTGCAGGCCGGTAGCGGGGCGCGGTCTCGACCGGCTTGTCGGGTGTGAACTGCGCCCGTTGCTCTTTCAGCTTTTCCAGTCCCCTGTTGAGAAGTTCCCACTCGTCTCTCCAGTGCCCGGAAAGCGGCTTTTTCCCGATGAGTATGTTTTCCGCATAAACGTCGCCGGCAGCATCGACCAACTGTTTCCATGCATCTGCGGCGTGTTGCTCATGTCTGATGGCCTCGTCCAGCGCCGTCACATCCCGGGTGCGCAGAAACAGGCAGTAACTGACGGCGGCCGGAATGCGGCGCGCATGGTAGAGAGCCAGATTCGCCAGCATCTTCAAGTCGGTGACTGTCGAATAAAATTCCTTACTGTTGTGGGCGTCGATGGTCTTTTCCGCTTCTGCCGTTTTGCGGAGGATGTCTTCCGAGAGGCCGGCCAGCCATGCGCTGGTGGTCGAGGGTAATGTTTTGGCTGTTTCGAGCTGCCCCAGCAGCACTTGCGCTTCTTCGTCGAATCCGGCGTATTGCTGCAGGTCGCTGCCTTCCGCTCGCGCATACAGGGGCAAATCGCCCAGGCGCTGCTTCTCCGGCCATGCGCTTGTCGTCGGGAAAAAACTGTATGGATAACAGGACGCGACGATCCGCGGCATCACCTGGGACGCTTCGTCCAGAGCCTGTTTGAGGACAGCTCCCGCCGTTTTCCCGAACCGTTTTTCAAATTCCCTGTTCCAGACATCCTCCGGCGTCCGGGGATCATAGCCGATCAGTCCGAATGTCTGGAAGAAATACCAGTAACGTTCAAATTCATATTTGTAATACCGGTATGGAGGATTGAGCAGTTGGAACGGTTCCGCATCATGCACCTGCGATTCCAT
>JAIRZY010000255.1 GCA_031266995.1 Tannerella sp. | reverse complement strand
CCTGCCAATGCGACCAATCGAAACATCATCTGGAAAACCGACAACGACAGGATCGCAACCATAGACCAGACAGGCAAAATCACAGGCATTGCCGCCGGGAAAATAACTGTTTCGGCAATTCCGGAAGAAGATGAATCGCGGTCGAAGAGTTGTATTATTCAAGTAGATTGACAGGTTTTAAAAATGCATTATCGAATACATTCTCCATGCCATATCAGACAGGATTATAAAATATAAAAGAGCACAATGATAATATATATATGGAAAAAGACGCAGATTTGATTGATAAATGCCACGGAATGTTTGTCGGTTTAGCCGTTGGAGATGCCCTTGGCTCCGAACTTCAAGCTAAATGGTCATTAAAACTGCCCAATGTATTACGGCCCAAACCTGGCGACATTTATTGCTGGTCTGACGATACTTCAATGGCGCTCTGCATGGCCGACAGTCTGTTAGCCTGTAACGGTTATGACTCATACGACGTCATGAAACGCTATTATAACTGGCTGTATAAAGGCTATAGACGGAATGAGAGGCAAAAGTTCGATTTCGGCATGCAGGTTGCCACAGCGATTGATGCGTATGCAGTCAAAAGTTTCATTTCCGAATCGGATCCGCACGTAAAATACATGGGCAATGGCGGCATCATGCGCCTGGCGCCGGCAATTATTGCAGCATGCAGCAGCCGTTCAATAACTGAAATCATCCGCCTGTCCAGAATTTCATCGCGCGAGACACATTATAATTATCATGCCGATGCATGTGCCGAGGTAATGGCTGCAATAATATGCACTCTGTTACAGTCGAAAGATAAAACCGGGGCACTGAACGTAAACCAGTATAGCACCGGCAGGCTTTTCGGTGAAATTCTGCAATCTGTTACCAAAGCGACGAAATATGAGGATAGTCGGCTGAATAGCTTCGGCAATGCGATTGAAACGCTTGAAAATGCAATGTGGGGACTCATGAACCGTGACAGCTTTGAAAGTGGTATGGAGGCAATACTTGAACTGGATGGCGATATGGACACTAATGCTGCCGTTTACGGGCAGTTAGCGGGCGCCTTTTACGGTTATAATGCCATTCCGCTGTCCTGGCGCACGGCTACCTGCCAGGAATCTGACATCAGAGAACTTGCAGATAAGCTTCTAAACATGACGGAATGTCCGGTCATTAGAACAAGATTCGAAGAAGACGGGATGACAGATCCATCCTGATCCTATGCGGCGAAACTCTATTAATCCTGTACCGATTATTATAAAAGAGAAACATGACAGCAAATGAATTTTTGAATTTAATATTATTATGACAAACTTCTTCCGTATTTTTTACAATGATACTTACCTTTGTACGTCTTATATACAGAATGCAGTATGCACTCAGGCGCTGCTGTACATACAAAAACGTTTATACGCATGAAAAGAATTATTATCGTATTGTGTCTGGCCGTGACAGGCCTCCGGGCGAGCGGGCAGTATTCGTACCGGCTCGAGTCGCCGGACAGGTTATTTAATGAGGGAAAGGCCTTTTTCGAATTGCGCGACTATCCCGGCTGCGAAGACCGGCTTAAGGCATTCAAAGAGCAGACGGACAACGCCGTGCTGGTGCAGGAAGCCGACTATATGCTGGCATATATCGCAAGCGAACAGGGCCGTGAGTCAGTCATAGACGTGCTCGAACACTTCCTCTCGACCTATCCCGACAGTCGCCGCCGGGATGAGATCTGTTTTCTCCTCGGCTCGGCATGGTTTGAGCGCGGCGACTGGGCAGCGACGATCGACCGGCTGAATGAAGCGGACGCCGGGATGCTCGGCGCCTCGCAGCAGGATGATTATGCTTTCAGGATGGCATACGCGATGCTGCAAACGGGTGATTTTGGTGCACGCTACTACTTTGCGTCGCTCCATTCGTCGGCGGCTTATATGACGCCTGCGGCTTATTACGTTGCCTACATTGATTATGCGGAGAAAAAATACGCCGCTGCGCTTGGCGGTTTCTCGAAACTGAGAAACAACCCGGAATATAGCGAGCGGGCAATGTATTATATCACTCAGATATACTTCGTGGACGGACAATACAGTAAAGTTATCAGCAGCGGCGAGGAACTGCTGGCTGCCTGGCCGAACGGTGCGGACAATGCCGAAGTATGTCGCCTGCTGGGCAATGCGTATTACCGCCAGGGCGAGCAGGCGAAGGCAACGGCCATGTTTGAACAGTATGTTGCCTCTACAGATCGCCCCCTGCGCGGTGATCTTTATCTGCTCGGCGTGTGCTATTACGATGAAAAGCGTTACCGCGAAGCCGTCGATGCCCTGTCGAAGACCGTCGACGAAACGGACGAACTTGCACAGAACGCCAGTCTCTACCTCGGCCAGAGCTATCTCCGGCTTGACGACCGAAACAGCGCCCGCATGGCCTTCGAATGGGCGGCGACGTCCGGCTATGATCGCCGGGTGCAGGAAGTAGCGCTGTACAACTACGCCCTGCTGATTCACGAAACATCTTTTTCGGGCTTCGGCGAGTCGGTCAGTATATTTGAAGGTTTCCTGAACGATTTCCCCGATTCACAGTATGCCGACAAGGTGAGCGATTACCTGACCGAAGTCTACCTGAGCACCCGAAACTACGAGTCGGCCCTGGCCTCCATCGCCAAGATACGCCAGCCGGGTGCAAAGATTCTGGCGGCTAAACAGAACCTGCTCTTTCAGGCCGGTACGCAGGCCGTCACAAATCAGGAGCCGGAGCGCGCCGTCGAATATTTCAACCAGGCAATCGCACTGAGGAACTACGACGCCGAGACATACGCCGCCGCCTGCTTCTGGCGCGCAGAGTCGTACTATCGCCTGAACAACTTCGTGCGGGCTGCGCAGGACTATCAGATTTTTATCGACAACGCGAGGGGCGGCCGGCCGGCCGACATGTATGCCCTGGCGTACTACAATCTCGGATACAGCAATTTCAAGCGGGCGGCATACGGCGCGGCACTGAATGCCTTCCGTCGCTACGTTTCGCTGGAACAGGACAACGCGGCGCTCTCGCTGGCCGACGCTCATAACCGTATCGGCGATTGCCTCTTCTATGGTCGGCAGTATGCCGCAGCCGAAGAGAGCTATACGCGGGCCGCCGCCCTCCAGCCTGCGGCGGGCGACTACGCCCTCTATCAGAAAGCGCTCGTCATGGGGTTGCAAAAAGACTATCAGGGTAAAATTGCAATGCTCGACCGCCTGACACGCGAGTATTCCGAATCGCCCTACGTGGACGACGCGCTCTACGAGAAAGGCCGTTCGTATGTCCTGCTCGAGATGTACGACAACGCGGCCGAAGTGTTCAGCCAACTGATCGCCCGCTTCCCGCAGAACAGCCTGGCCCGCAAGTCGGGGCTTCAACTGGGGCTGCTCTACTTCAACACCAGCCGGTCGGAAAAAGCCATCGAGGCCTATAAGCGCGTGATTGCCGACTATCCGGGCAGCGAGGAGACGAAGGTCGCCCTGCAGGACCTGAAAGCCGTGTATGCAGACATGAACGACGTGGCAGGATATGCGGCCTACGTTCGCACGCTCGGCGGAAACGTGCGCTTTGAAGTGAGCGAGCAGGATTCGCTTACCTATTTTGCCGCCGAACGGCTGTTTCTGCGCGGCGACAGCGAAGGTGCGCGGCGCAGTCTGCGCAGTTACGTGGCATCGTTTCCGTCCGGCGCGTTCAATCTCGACGCCAACTATTATCTCGGGCAGATCGCCTTCAGTCTGAAGGAATATGCCGAGGCGCGGCAGCGCTTTGCCGCCGTACTGAGCTATGGCGACACGAAGTTTTCGGAAGAGGCGCTGGCCCGCAAGTCCGAAATCGAATATCTGGAGAACGATTACACCACGGCGATGGAGAGTTTCAAACGGCTTCTGGCAGTGGCCGAATCGCCGGAGAATATCGACGCGGCGCGGCTCGGCATCCTGCGCTGCGCACAGCAGACGGGTCTGCACGCCGAGGTGCTGAACGTCGCCGGCGAGCTGCTGAAGAGTGCCAGGCTCTCGCCCGAAGTGGAGGCTGAAGCCCGCCTGCTGCGCGCCAGGGCCTATCTGGTGCAGAACGACCACGGCAAGGCTGAGGCCGACCTTGCCGTGCTGGGCAAGGACACGCGCACGGTCTACGGCGCCGAAGCCAAATACCTGCTGGCGCGCTCGTACTTCGACCGCAACGACGACGACAGGGCCGAGAAGGAACTGACGGACTTCATCCGCCAGGGCACGTCGCACCAGTACTGGCTCGCGCGGGCGTTCGTCCTACTCGCGGATGTGTATATCCGCAAGGGAGACGATTTTCAGGCGCGGCAGTATCTGCTTAATCTGCAGAAAAACTACAAAGGCAAGGACGACATTGCCGGAATGATTGAAGAAAGACTGGATAAATTTAACAGATAAACAATGAAACGATTTCATCAGATAAATGTGTGGATGCTGACGGCGGCGCTGTGTGGCTGCACGGTTGCCGCGACGCACGCACAGGAGCAACTGACCCGCGAAATGACGCTGGAGCGCGAATACGACCCGACCGTGCAGGATGCCAATCGGGTAAACCGCCTGCCCGAAGTGAAGGAACCTGCCGTCACGAAACGCCCGATAGACTATTCGCCCTTTACGATACCGGCCGAGCCGGAGAGGGAAATCACCGTCCTGCCGTCCGGCGACACAGGGACGGAGATAAGCCACGGCAGGCGCCGCGGATATTTCCACTTCGGCGGCGGGATGTATGCCAACCTGAGCGGCGACCTCGGATATCATATCATAGACAACGCCCGGGGGCAGCTCGCACTGTACGTCACGCACCGCTCGACGAACGGCAACGTGAAATTCCCCGAAGAATACGGCATCGACAGGCGCAGGGCCAAGCTGAACGACAACCTCGTGCGGCTGGATTTCGACCACGCCGTCGGGCCGAACGCGACGCTGAATCTCGGCGCGTCATACGGCTATACGGGATTCAATTACTACGGCCGTTCCTTCATCCATCCCTTAAGCTCTATGATCGCGACGGGCGATACCGCGACCGGTCAGGTCAACCAGACCGTGGCGTTCAACTTCGGCCTCGCGGGCACGGGCAACGACAGGTTCGGCTACATGGTGGGCGTCGACTTCAGGCATTTCGACCAGAAATACGGCTGGACGACGAAAGAGGACGGTATCCGTGAAAACCGGGTCAGCCCCAGGTTCGACCTGAGCCTCTTCCTTGGCGACGCCAGCCGGCGCATCGGGCTTGCCGGCGCGCTGGACTTTTTCGATTACAGCTATCCGCAGTTTTACAATCACAATGATTCGACCGGCTACCGCAACCGTCTCGAAGCGACGGCGACGCCCTATTTCGCCATCGAGAACGAGGCATGGCGCCTGCGCCTCGGGGCGAACGTGATGTTTGTCAACGGCGATTCGCTGACGGTCTTTGCCTCGCCAAACGTTTCCGTCGAGGCGCGCGTGGCCGAGAGAACCGTCTTCTACGCCGACGCGCTGGGCGAAATAGGTTCGAACGATGCCTATGCCCTTTCGCGCGTCAACCGCTACATGGATCATTCGGTCGGGGTCAGGCCTTCGCGCACGTGGCTGGACGCCCGGCTCGGTATCCGCAGCGGCATCGCGCCGGGATTTCAGCTCGACGTCTTCGCCGGATACAGAGTGACGAAAGATGCGACATTTTTCATCCCGCTCTACGCCCTGCCCACAGGCCATGACTTCATGTCGTACAGCGCCGCCCTCCAGACCGATGCGACGCGGCTGCACGCGGGGGCGGCCTTCAAGTATGCCTGGCGCGACCTTGTCGACTTCTCGCTCAGAGGGGTCTACAATCAGTGGACGCTCGACGCCGCAAGGCCAGGTCTCGCGGGCGGCGCCGACATGAAGCCCTACGGTATGCCGGTGGCGGAGCTGAACGCCGACCTGACGGTGAGGCCGGTGAAGCCTCTGGTGCTGACGCTCGGATATTATCTCGGCGCCGGCCGGTATATGCTTGGAGACATTTATCAGGAGGTGAAGATGAAGGATATTCATGACCTGAACCTTTCGGGCGCGTGGAACTTCAATGATACTTTCGGCGCATATCTGAGGCTGAACAATGTGCTCTTCCGGCAGCATGAGCTTATCTATGGCTATCCGGTGCAGGGCTTTAATGCTATGGCGGGGATAAATATCAATTTCTGATTCAAAGATTCAAAGATTCAAGGATTCGAAGATTGGGGGGGGCTATCCGTCCGAAAGAGGCGATCCGTGGCGAACCGTCACCGCGCAAAACACAGAAATGCCCGGCAATATCCTGTTGCCGGGCATTTCAGCATTTTCTTCCCGCGGTCATTTTCTATACTGACAACATTCGGGCAAAGCATTATACGCCTCGTCGGGCGCCGTGTTCAGCTCCGTGTCGTAGCCGATTTTGGCAATCACTTCGCTGATCGCGTTCAGAGACGTCTGGCTCGCGTCGAAATGCAGATGCAGTTCCTTGTCTTCCAGACTCCACTCGGCGACAGACACGCCTTCGACGCTTTTCGCCGCCGTTTCGATTTTCTTCTTACACATTCCGCAGCCGCCGTTTACGGCCAGCATGGCGTGTGAAGCTTCACTTTCCGCCCCGGAGGCGTTACTGTCCGCGGTCCTGTTCGACGCGGAACCCGAGCAGGCGCTCACGGATACCGCCAGCGCAACTGCTGCAATCAAATAAACAATTCGTTTCATACTGTAAATCCGTTTAAATTAAGACCGCAAATATACGCGAAAAAAATCGAATCGCCACGCTCGAAAGTTAAATATTATGCGCGCGGCACGGTTTTGTACATATATACAAAGAATAAATAATCAACACGGAGACACGGGAGACAGGGTATAGAATCAATGATTCCAGTCTCATGACATTTATCATAAGAGCAGAATCAATGATTCCGATCTCATGACATTTGTCATAAGAGTAGAATCATTGATTCCAGTCGCATATCAAATGAAATGCGAATAGAATCATTGATTCCAGTCTCATGACATTTGTCATAGGAATAGAATCATTGATTCTATTCGCACATCAAATGAAATGCAAACAGAATCATTGATTCCGGTCGCATATCAAATGAAATACGAACAGAATCATTGATTCCGGCCACGAAACAAGTGAATAGAAAATAAAGAATGAAAAACCGGATGCGGCCGGCCGGCCCGGATCACGGAATCTTTGACTCTTTGAATCCTGAATTCTGAATGATAATTATCGCTTCCGGCCCCATGTTGAAAAGCAAATCCGCCACGCTCAGATCGGGCATGAATCCGTACCGGTTCTCAAACACCTGTCCGTAGCGCTGCGGGCGAAACGTCCCCGCGTCTCCGGCGGGCCGTATACTCTCGCGAAAATCATTCCCGACGCAGGCCTCGTACCGCGTGCTGAGACGTACCGCCGGACGGACGTCGAGCAGCGTGCAAACCGTTTCGCGCAGCGCCTCGTTGAAATCGAGCAGAAATGCGTACCGCCGCTCGTAGAACGGCGCAAAGTCATCGCGGTAATAATCGAAAAAGGGACTCGAACCGTAGGCCGACACGAGCGCCTGCCAGTGTCGCCGACGCCAGCCCCCGTGCTCCGAGATGCGCACGTCGCGCGTCAGACACTTGCCGCCCGGCCGCTTCTCCACCGGTATCGAGAGCGGCAGCATCCCGTTCGCCCCCGCGATGTGGCAGCGGTTGCGGTACGTCTGTTTCCTGTAATTCTCGTACGCCTCGACGACCGCCGCGTCGAAGGCCAGCAGCCGGGCGTAATACTGCACCGGCGCCAGATAGGCCGTCGAAAGATAGACCGTCGCCATCACCTGATCCGCTCGAAGACGTGCCGGCCGTACCAGCACAGCAGGACGTTGCCCGTCACGCACGTGCGCGGAATGAACCCTGCGTGGCGCGAATCGACCGCCTCCTCGCCGTCGGACAGTATCCAGTAGTAATTCCGCCGGAAGCGATACCCCGTCGCCCCCTGCACCCCGTCGCCCGCTTCCTGCCGGATGGCGTCGCCGTAGAGCCGCAGCGACACGGAGTCGGCGCCGCACTCGTAGCCCTCGAACGGGATGACGAACGCGAAACTCCACTGCTCCGCCGGTGCCGGCTCGATTGGCACCGTCAGGTGCAGGTTGCCGCGCAGGAGCGTCTCCTCGCGCCCCGTCAGCCGTATCGTGATGTCCAGTGAATCTTCGGCCACGCTCCGCAGCGGAATCTCGAGCCGCTGCAGCGCCTCGAGCAGCGCCGGCTTGATGTTTTTGCGCACGCGAAACGCCTTCTCCGACGCGACGCGCGTCAGCCGCCCCTCGACGGTGTAGCCCTCGGGCGTGACGTGCACCGTGTCGCCCGGCATCCCCACGCATCGGCCCAGCAGCAGCGGATGCGGCGCGCCCGCCCGTCCGTCCGGACTGCGGAACACTACCACGCGGTCGCGCGCAGGATTCGACGGCACGCCCAGCCTGTTCACCAGCACGCAGTCACCTTCCGACAGCACACTCTCCATCGCTCCCGTCGAAACACGATACGACCCTACGCAAAACACGCGCACCCCCGCTACAGCCAGGACTGTAATCACAACACTCGCAATATGTCGCAACGGGCGGCGCATCTCATGTCAATGAATGAATAACTGAATAACCCGATTCGGAAAGCAGAACCCCGCCCCGAATCTTTGAATTTTGGAATTTTGAATTAAATATCCGCCCTCCGGAACATCCTTCCCCATCGAATCCCGCCGTTAAACAGTTCGCGATCCTTGTCTATCGAGAGCCAGATCATGATCGGCTTGCCGACGACGTGATCTTCGGGCACGAAGCCCCACGAACGGCTGTCGGCGCTGTTGTGGCGGTTGTCGCCCATCATGAAGTAATAGTCGTAGCGGAAGACATACGACGTTTCGGGACGGCCGTTGATCAGCACGCTGCCGTCGGGGCGCACCTCGAGCGAATTGCCTTCATAGTTGGCGATGCAGCGCGAGTAGAGCGCCAGGTTGTGCGCGTTCAGCTCGATTTCGGCGCCCCTCTCCGGGATCCATACCGGGCCGTAGTTGTCGCGCCGCCACCCCGTCTCGTATCCCGCCGGATAGACGGTGCTCCAGATGTCCTGCTCGACTTTCACCTGCAGCACCGAAGGCATCCTGTGCACCAGCGCCAGCGCCTTCTCCGTTAGCGGCAGGTGATAGATCAGGTTGAAGCGTCCGCTCTCGTTCGGCCTGAACCCCATGTATGTCAGCAGGCTCTGATAGCCCGGCTCCGCCGAATAGACGACGCGGTCGGCGCGGCTGACGTCGAGCGCGCGAAACTGCTCCTCCGTGAAGGGCGTCCCGTTCGTCTCGACGTAGTAGTTCAACTGCATGTTTTCGGGATTTGCCATCTTCTCGCCGTTGATGTAGAGCTGGTTTTCGCGCAGCATGAGCGAGTCGCCCGGCAGGCCCACGCAGCGCTTGACGTAGTTTTCGCGCTTGTCGACCGGGCGGTAGATCACTTCGCCGTATATTTCGGGATGCGAGAGCACGGTTTCGCGCCCGTATTCGTGTGCGAGCGTATAGAAATCGGTGTTCTGCTTCCGGAGCGCCACCGTGTCGCCGGCCGGAAAGTTGAAGACCACGATGTCGTTACGTTTCACCGTGCCCAGCCCCTTCACGCGCCGGTAGCCCCACTGCGGCCAGTCGAGATATGATTTGCAGTTCAGTATCGGAAGCGTGTTCTGCACGAGCGGGAACGAAAGCGGCGTGTTCGGCACGCGCGGTCCGAAACTCAGCTTGCTCACGAACAGATAGTCGCCCACCAGCAGCGTCTTTTCGAGCGACGAGCTTGGGATCTGATAGTTCTGAAACACGAACAGGTTGATCAGATACACGGCGATCAGCGCAAACAGGATGTCGTCCACCCACTCCAGCGCCTCGCGCACCCGCTTGTTGCGCGTGCGCTTCCATGCCCCCCAGGGGATGAACTTCGTAAAATAAATGTCCGCAAGCACAATCAGGCCGAACAGCAGCCAGAGGTTTTCCATCCAGACGGAAAACAGGACGTAGATCACGGCCCAGGTGCTGAAACCGATCCACTGTCTTTTCGTAATCTTTTCCATTAATATGATATTTTGCAAGTTTGATTCATCGCCTCAATCTTCCTGATTCAGCATCTCGTCCATCCCGAGGAAGCCCTTCCTTCCGGCCGTGAACTCGGCGGCCAGCACGGCGCCGAGCGCAAACCCCATGCGGCTTTTCGCGCTGTGGCGGATCGTGATGATGTCGACCTCCGACTCGTATACCACCTCGTGGATGCCCGGCACCTCGCCCTCGCGCACGGTCTCGATGCGGAGCGCCGACTCCTCGTCCGCCTCGTCGAGCGTCCACTGCGTTTTGCGGTCGAGCTGCGTGATCAGGTCTTCGGCCAGCGTAATGGCCGTGCCGCTCGGCGAGTCCAGCTTGTGGATATGATGCGTCTCGGACATGCGCACGTCATAGGGCGGGAAGTCGTTCATCAGCTTCGCCAGATGGCGGTTCACGACGAAGAAGATGTTTACCCCCACGCTGTAGTTCGACGCGTAGAAAAACGTCTTCTCCTCCTTCAGGCATATCTCCCTGATTTCTTCGAGCCGCTCGTGCCACCCGGTCGTCCCCGACACGACCGGCACGCCCGCCGCAAAGCAGCGCATGCAGTTGTCGAACGCCGCCTGCGGGACGGAAAACTCGATCGCCACGTCCGCGCTCGCGAATGCCTCCGAGAAGAAATCCTCCCGGTTGCTCACATCTATGATCGACACCACCCGGTGCCCGCGCTCAAGCGCGATTTTCTCGATGGTTCTTCCCATCTTGCCGTATCCTACCAATGCTATTTTCATCTCTCTAATGAATTATTTTTTTGTTCACGTAATTAATGTCGGATATGAGGATGCAAATATAAAGAATATGTATTAATTTTGAACGATAAATTCAAAACATATACGTAAAAAAATGGAACGCCTGCTACAGTACATCTGGAAATACCGGCTTTATGCCGACGCGGAGCTGCGCACGGTCGAGGGCCTCCCGGTCGGCGTCATCGACCCCGGCCTGCAGAACGTGGACGCGGGGCCTGACTTCTTCAACGCCAAGATACGCATCGACGGCGCCGTATGGGCCGGAAATGTGGAGATACACCGCCGCGCCTCGGAATGGCAGACGCACGGGCACGACCGCGATCCGGCGTACGACTCCGTGATTCTGCACGTCGTTACGGAGTGTGACGTGCCGGCGCGCCGCTCCGACGGCAAGGCCATCCCGCACCTCGTGATTCACGTCCCGCCCGCGATGCGGCAGCAGATGGACTGGCTGCTTGCGCGCGACACGGCGCTGCCCTGCGCCGAACGCATACGCGAGGTCGAGCCGGTGCATGTCGCCGCGTGGATGGCCGCCCTGCTGACCGAGCGTCTGGAACGGAAGACGTGCGGCGTCTTCGACCTCCTGGCGCAGTATGCGGACGACTGGAACGAAGTGTTCTACGTCATGCTCACGCGCAGCTTCGGCTTTGGCGTCAACGGCGACGCCTTCGAGTGGCTGGCGCGCAGCCTCCCCTTCAAGCACATCCTTCGCCAGCGGGGCAACGGCCTGCGAATCGAAGCGCTGCTCTTCGGACAGGCCGGGCTGCTGGCCGGCGACGGCTTCGACGACTATCACCGCGCGCTGCAGCAGGAATACGACTTTCTGCAGAAAAAGTACGACCTGCACCCGCTGGACGGCCGTCTGATGAAGAGCCTGCGGACGCGCCCCTTCAACTTCCCCGACCTGCGGCTGGCGCAGCTCGCCGCCGTGTGGGCAAACGGCGACATGCTCTTTTCGAAGGCGCTCGAGTGCAACGGCGTCCATGCGCTGCACGACAGCCTCAACGTCTCGCTGCCCGAATACTGGGACACGCACTGCCACTTCAAGTCCATCTCGCCGCTGCGGAAGAAGACGATCGGCGTGAACGCGGCACACTCCGTCGTGATAAACGCCGTCGTCCCCGTCCTCTTCGCTTACGGCGAAAAACACAATCTGCCGGCATACTCCGCCCGCGCCCTGCAACTGCTGGAAAGCATCCCGCCCGAACGCAACAGCCCCGTCTCCACCTTCGCCACCGCCGGCATCTGTGCGCGCAGCGCCTTCGACTCGCAGGCGCTCATCCAGCTTCGCCGCGAATACTGCGAAAAGAAGAAATGCCTTTACTGCCGCATCGGATTCAGGCTGCTGCTCAACTCACGCCGCGGAGACACGGCGAGCGCAGGGAAATGTATGAATAAATAAATGTGAGAATATGAGAATGAAAAAAGGCAGTCTGTCCAAATACTGCAAGCTGGGGGCGGTACTGCTCATCGACCTCATACCGGCGTGGATTATCATTGTATGGCTTACCAACGGCTTCGATATTAATACCGATTTTGTGGGTCTCATGATGATGGTCATCATCCTTTTCTTTCTGGTATTTAATGTCTGGGCGCTCATTATCTATGCCCTTACGAAACAGATCAGGAAGCTCTGGCTGCGCGATGTCCTGTTTTATCTTTTGCTGCTCCTGTACCTTATTGTTCCTGGATATCTTATGTTGATGTAAAATCTCCCGCGGGGAATTCAAGATTCAAAGAATCTCCCGCAGGGAGGGGCCGGGGGAGAGGCGGCGGCGGGGTTGTAGAGACGCGATGCCTCGCGTCTCCACATTCCAAACCGGTCGGCGGGAAATTCAATGATTCAAAGATTCAAACAATCCCGCCGCCTATCCACCCGGCATATTTCTCCCCTCCCTTGTGGGGAGGGGCCGGGGGAGAGGTGGGTGACGACAGAGACGCGAAGCATCGCGTCTCTGCAACCCCGCCGCCCGGCCGCCCCCTACCCGCCGCCACGCCCGGCGATCCGGCAGGATGCGGGCCACGACATGCCCGCGTTGTCCGCAGCGCACTTGCCGGGCCGCTGAATTTCATGCCGCAGAGGTCAAACAAACCGTCCGAGCCCCCGGATTTCATGTTTGGGAGTCAAAACATACTCGAAGTGGCCTCGGAAACCGTGTTTCGGGTGTCATTTGCACTTTCCGAGCCCCCGGAAACCGTGTTTCACATGTCATTTTCACTTTCCGGGCACCCGGAAAGCCTGTTTTGGGGTCAAAATACCCCTTCCGGGACCCCGGCGAGCATGTGTGGGATTGCAGGGCATTTTCCGAGCCTTCGGACAGCATGTCCGGGATGCCCTTTGCACTTTCCGGGCACCCGGATTCCAGGAATCACGTGTCATTCGCACTTTCCGGGCATCCGGAAAACATGTTTCAGATATCATTCACACTTTCCGGGCACCCGGACTTCAAAAATAATATCTCATTCACACCCTCCGTGGTTGTGGATTCCATGCCGCGACCTCCTGTACGCTGTCCGTGGCTGCGGATTCCATGCCGCGACCTCCCGCACGCTGTCCGCGACTGCGGACACCCCGTTTTAGGGTTAAAAATTACTGTCCGCGACTGCGGAAAGCGTGAATCACATCTCAAAGTCGCTTGCAGTGACTGCGGACACCCCGTTTTGGGGTAAAAACACGCTGTCCGCAACCGCGGAAACCATGTTTCACATCTCAAAATCGCTTTCCGCGGCTGCGGACACCCCCTTTTTTGGCAAAAACACCCCGTCCGCAACCGATGCAACCATGTTTCACCTCTGATTCACGCTTTCCGCAGCCGCGGACGATAATTCATAATTCAAAACAGCGCTTGGCACAGTCTCCAGACTGTGTCGGGCCGCCGTCCGTCGGTTGCGCGTAGAGACGCGATGCATCGCGTCTCTACATTCCGTCCGCCGCCCGTCACCGCCGCCCACCTCTCCCCCGGCCCCTCTCCGCAAGGGAGGGGAGGGTGGCGGAGGCGGGCGGCGGTGTCGTTTTGAATCTTTGAATCTTGAATTTTTGAATTTTGAATCTCCCGCAGGGAGCCGGAATCTTTGAATCACAGATCGATCTCCCGCAGGATTTTTTCCGTGACGCCGGTGTTTTGCCTGACGTATTCGCCGACGATGGCGCCTGCTTCCTGCCGCAGTGCGGGCTGCGCGGTGAAGTCGTCCATGAGGCGTACGAAGGCCGCCTCGCCCGTCAGCGCGAAGGCGCCGCCAAGGGCGATCAGGTCTTTCGCTTCCTTGAATTTGCCGTATCTGGGGCCGAAGAAGACGGGTATGCCGTATACCGCCGCCTCGAGCGTGTTGTGGATGCCGTGGCCGAAGCCGCCGCCGATGTATGCCATCTGCCCGTAGCGGTAGACGGACGCGAGCATCCCGAAGCTGTCCACGATCAGGCAGTCCTTGTCGGCCACCGACTGCTGGTTTGTCTCCGAGAGGCGCAGGGAGGGGCGCTGCAGTTTCGACTCGATGTCGAGCAGGCGTTCGCGGTGAATCTCGTGCGGCGCGATGACGAGCTTGATGCCCGGATGGCTGTTGAAGTAGGGGATGATCAGGTCTTCGTCCTGCGGCCAGGTGCTGCCTGCCACGAGGAGGGGAAAGCGGCCGTTGCCGGCGAAGACGTCGAGCACGGGCAGGATGCGCGCCTGGCTCCGTATGTCCATCACGCGGTCGAAGCGCGTGTCGCCGCAGACGCTCACGTTCGTGATGCCATGTTCGGCCAGGAGCTGCGCCGAGCGTTCGTCCTGCACGAAGAGGCGGTCGAAGCACGCCAGCGCCCGGCGGTACCACCCGCCGTAGCTGCGGAAGAAGAGCTGCTCGCGGCGGAAGATGGCCGAGACGAGGTAGGCCGGGATCTTCCGTCGCCTGAGTTCGTGGAGATAGTTCAGCCAGAATTCGTATTTGATGAAGATGGCCATGCAGGGATTGGCAAGGTTGAGAAACTTTTTCACGCGGAAGGGCGTGTCGAAGGGCAGGTAGCAGACCACGTCGGCGCCGTCGTAGTTTTTCCGCACCTCATAGCCCGAGGGCGAGAAGAACGTCAGCAGAATCCTGTACTGCGGACAGCGCCTGCGGATGGCCTCCATCACCGGGCGGCCCTGCTCGAACTCGCCCAGCGAGGCGGCGTGAAACCAGATGTAGCGTTCGTTCGGGTCGATTCGCGTCCGCAGGATACTGTTCGTCCGCCACTGTCCCAGCCGCGTCATCCGCGCCTTGCGGTTGAAAAACGAGAGCAGCGCCGCGAAGAAGGCGTAAGCATGAAGCGCCAGGGTGTAGAGCAGTCTCATGTCACTTCAGCACGTCGATGGCCCGCTGCAGCCGCCGGACGGTTTCGTCCTTTCCGATGGCCTCGGTGATGTGGAAAATCTGCGGCCCGATGCCTTCGCCCACGAGCGCGAGGCGGACGGCGTTCATGATGTTTCCCAGGTGATAGCCCTTGCCGGCGATCCATTCCTTTACGTACGCTTCCGTCCCTTCGACGTCGAACGGCTCGCGCGCCTGCAGGACGGCGGTCAGCTCGGTCAGTTGCGCCGCGCTGTCGGCCTTCCAGCGTTTCTGGCGCGTCTTTTCGTCGTATGCGGCGGGGGCGACGAAGAAGAAATGCGTCAGCTCCCACAGCTCGCCGACGAAGCTGATCCTTTCCTTCATCAGCGCCACGACCTTTTCGACGTATGCCGGGTCGGCCTGCACGCCGTGGCTTTCGAGCACGGGGATGAACATGCGCGCCACGTCGCCGCTGTCGCGCATCTGCATGTAGCGGTGATTGAACCAGCGGCCTTTTTCGTAGTCGAATTTTGCCCCGCTCCTGCTGCAGTGCGTCAGGTCGAAGCAGGCGGCCAGCTCGTCCACGGACATGATTTCCCGGTTGTCGCCCGGGTTCCATCCCAGGAGGGCGAGGAAATTCACGACCGCTTCGGGGAGGTATCCGCTTTCGCGGTATCCGGACGAGACTTCGCCGCTCGCGGGGTCGCGCCATTCGAGTGGGAAGACGGGAAATCCGAGGCGGTCGCCGTCGCGCTTGCTCAGCTTGCCGCCGCCTTCGGGCTTGAGCAGGAGGGGGAGGTGGGCGAAGGCGGGCATCGTGTCTTCCCATCCGAGGCAACGGTAGAGGAGGACGTGCGCCGGGGCGCTCGAGAGCCATTCTTCGCCGCGGATGACGTGCGTGATGCCCATCAGGTGGTCGTCGACGATGTTAGCCATGTGATAGGTGGGCAGGCCGTCGGACGATTTGTAGAGCGCCTTGTCGTCGATGATGGAAGAGTTGACGGTCACTTCGCCGCGTATCAGGTCGTGGAGGCGGACTTCTTCGCCCGGCTCGACGCGGAGGCGGACGACGTGGCGCTCGCCGCCGCGCAGGAGCGCTCCGACCTCGTCCGCAGGGAGGGTCAGCGAGTTGCGCATCTTCATGCGGGTAGAGGCGTCGTACTGGAAGTTGGGGATTTCCCGGCGTTTCGCCTCCAGCTCTTCGGGCGTGTCGAAGGCGATGTAGGCATGTCCGCTGCTCAGGAGGCGGTCGACGTGCGGCCGGTATATCTCCCGCCGTTCGCTCTGGCGGTAGGGGCCGCTCTCGCCGCCGCCGCCGGGGCCTTCGTCGAAGGTGATGCCCAGCCAGCGGAAGGACTCGATGATGTATGCCTCGGCGCCTTCGACGAAGCGTTGCGAGTCGGTGTCTTCGATGCGCAGGATGAGCTTGCCGCCGTGCTGGCGGGCGAACAGGTAGTTGTACAGCGCGGTGCGGACTCCGCCGATGTGGAGCGGGCCTGTCGGGCTGGGGGCAAATCGCACTCTTGTCATATTTTTATTTCTATTCGGTTATGTTCGGAAGTCGAAAGACAGGGCGGAAAGGGCTCTGTTTTTATTTCGGGGAGCAAAAATAATGCTTTATTTTTTCTTACTGAACTTTTTTACGTAATTTCGCCATGAAAACAAACAGACACACATTTTATGAAAGCAAAGAAATCCGTTGTACAGCCCGTAATCCTGTTCGCCGTTGCGGCGATCGTGCTCACGTATTTTTTCCCTCGCGAGGGGCGGTTCAGCTATCAGTTCTACGAAGGCAAGCCGTGGCGGTATGACCTGCTGACGGCGCCGTTCGATTTTTCCATCTACAAGACGGAGAGCGAAATCGGGGCGGAGCGCGACAGCATGCGCGCGCTGTTCAGTCCATACTTCAGGATGGATACGGACGTGAAGGTGCGGGCGCTGGAACGCCTGTCGACGGCGCGGCGCGCGGCGGCGGACCGGGAGATGGAGCAGTGCCTGCGGTATGCCGCCGGCCGGATGGAGAGGATATACGACGCGGGCATCGTCGCTCCGAAAGAGCTTGAGGAGCTGCGGGCGGCGGGCGGCGGGCGCGTGCACGTGGTGAAGGACAACGTGGCGGAGCTGCGCGACGTGAGCCGCCTGCATACGATCCGCAGCGCGTATGAGGCGATTGTGGGCGGCGCGCCGCCGTCGGTCAGCGTAAGCGTGCTGAAGGCATGCGGCATCGAGGGCTACCTGACCGAAAACGTGCGGCGCGACGCCGAGATGTCGGAAAAGGTCTTGAACGGGCAGTTGCAGGCTCTCTCGATCTCGTCGGGGATGATGCAGGCGGGCGAGCGGATCGTAGACCGGGGCGAGGTGGTGGACGGCGAGACGTACAGGGTGCTCTCGTCGCTCCGGACGGTATACGAGGCGAAGACGGGCGGCATGCGGCAGCAGGTGGTCACGTGGATCGGCCAGTTTGTGCTCATCTTCGGCATCATGCTTTGCAGCGGGCTGTATCTGGCGTCTTTCTGTCCGAATATATTTTACAGCCGCCGGAATCTGCTTTTCATCGTGCTCGGGATGCTGGGCACGTGCCTGGCGGCCGAGATTTGCGCCGCATACGGGGCGGTGAGCATTTACGTGATTCCCTTTGCGATGCTGCCGATCGTGGTGCGGACGTTTTTCGATTCTCACGCCGCGCTGTTCACGCATCTGATCACGGCGCTGCTATGCTCGCTCCTGGCGCCTTTTCCGCACGAATTTCTGATCCTGCAGATCGTGGCGGGCATTGCGGTCATATTTTCGCTCAAGGAGTTGACGCAGCGTTCGCAGCTCGTGCGCTGCTCGATCTTTGTCCTCGCCGCCTATGCGCTGGCCTACCTGAGCCTTGCGCTCTATCAGGAAGGCGATCCGGGGAAGATACGATGGATGATGCTGCTCTTTTTCGGCATCAACTTCGTGCTCCTGATGTTTTCGTACCTGCTGATATACGCGGTCGAGAAGGTGTTCGGATACGTGTCGCCGATTACGCTCGTCGAGCTTTCGAACATCAACACGCCGCTGCTGAAGCGTCTTTCGGAGACGTGTCCGGGCACGTTTCAACATGCCCTTCAGGTTTCGATCCTTGCGGCCGAAGCCGGCGCGCGCGTGGGCGCCGACACGCAGTTGCTGCGCACCGGCGCGCTGTATCATGACATTGGGAAGATGAACAGTCCGGCATATTTTACCGAAAACCAGGAGGGGGGACAGAATCCGCACGACGGCCTGCCGTTCGAGGAAAGTGCGCGCATCATCATCCGGCATGTAGCCGACGGGGTGCGGATGGCCGCAAAGGCATCGGTGCCCAGGCAGGTGGTCGACTTTATCCGCACGCACCACGGGAAGGGCCGGACGGGCTATTTCTACAATTCATATAAAAACGCCTTTCCCGACAGGGAGGTGGACGAGAGCCTCTTTACGTATCCCGGCCCGAACCCGTTCACGCGCGAGACGGGAATACTGATGATGGCGGACGCGGTCGAGGCGTCGGCGCGCAGCCTGCACGAGTATACGGACGAGACGCTGCGGGCGCAGGTAGACCGCATCGTGGACGGGCAGATCGCCGACGGGCTGCTGAAAGACACGCCGCTGACGTTTCGCGACATCGAGGACGTGAAGGCCACCTTCGTCGAAAAGCTGAAGACGATCTATCACTCGCGGATCAGCTATCCGGACCTGAAGCACGACGGGGCGCATAAGATGATGAAATATTAAAATGAAACGGATATGAAGACAAAAACAGCACTGGTTACGGGCGCGACGTCGGGCATCGGGCGGGCCGTAGCGCTGCGCCTCGCGCGGGAAGGCGTGCGCCTGATCGTGAACGGCCGCCGCGCCGCACGGCTGGAGGAAGTGAAGCGCGAAATCGAGGCGGCGTGCGCAACCGCGGTCTGCACCCTGCCGTTCGACGTGCGCAACCGCGGCGCGGTCGAACGCTCGCTCGCAGGCCTGCCGGACGAATGGCAACGGATCGACATCCTGGTAAACAATGCCGGCCTGGCCGCCGGGATGGCGCCGGTGCACGAGGGCGCGGTAGACGACTGGGAGCGGATGATCGACACAAACATCAAGGGGCTGCTCTACGTCACCCGCGCAGTGGCGCCCGGCATGGTAGCGCGCGGCGCCGGCCACGTGATAAACATCGGTTCCATCGCCGGCCGCAGCGTCTATCCGGGCGGCAGCGTCTACTGCGCGACGAAGCACGCCGTGGCAGCGCTGAGCGAGGGCATGAGGATGGACCTCCTTCCCTTCGGCATCCGCGTGACGCAGATTTGCCCCGGCGCGGTCGAGACCGAATTTTCGCTCGTCCGCTTCGACGGCGACGCGTCGCGGGCCGCCCGCGTCTACGCCGGTTTCACCCCGCTCACGGGCGCCGACATCGCGGAGGCCGTATGCTTCGCCGCGACGCAGCCTGCGCACGTCAACATCCAGGACCTCCTCGTCATGCCCGCAGCGCAGGCCGGCGCGACGATGATTCACAGAGAAATATGAGAATATGAGAATTTGAAAATGAGGGAATTTGACGGCGGCGGGG
>JAIRZY010000194.1 GCA_031266995.1 Tannerella sp. | reverse complement strand
GTTGTGGCGCAGGTCTTTATCTCCCGGATTCATCAGCAGGGCGCGCTCGTAGTTCAGGATGGCGGATGCGATGCGACCGGCCTTGTAGCAGGCGTTTCCCAGATTGTAGTAGACGGTGTATGAATCGCCATAAGTCTTCAAGATATTTTCATACAATTCGGCGGCGCGGTCGTAATCCTCCCCGGAGTAGGCCGTTTCGGCTTCCTTGAGCACGCTTTCCTGCGCCGACAGGCTGCACGTCAGCGCCATCAGGAATACCGTCAGAAAAAGGCTTTTTATCCTATACATAATCAATTATTTTTTAATCGTATTCTCCATTTTGGATATGGCCTCTACCGTTTGCCTGAACAACTGCTCCATCGCGTCCGACATCTGGCTCGGCGCATACCGGGCAAATTCGCATGTATTCAATATCTCAATATACTCATTTGATAATGACTCGTCTGCACCGTATCTGAACAATTCCGCTTCAATGTTTTCTTTCGTCAGGCTGGCAAGCGGAATGTTCAATTTGTCACTCAGGTAGCCCCACACGGCACGAAGTATCTCTTCGTAAAACGCTTCCCGTTTGTTTTCATTAAGCAGCCGTTCCGCCGTCTTCAATCGCCGCCGGGCCATCCTGTTGGCCTTTTTCGTCCGCACCAGCGCAATGTTTGCATTCTCCTTCACCTGTTTGCGATAAATGATGAAGAAAAGGACGAAAAGAAATGCGATGACGGCATACAGCAGGACGCAGGTGAGCGAGCCGAAGAAAATGCCCCTGTTCTGCACAAAATGTACATTCGACAATTTAATGTAGCGGATGTCCTCGCCAAGCAGGTTCAGCCTTTGCCGGTTGCTAAAGTTCGACACGACCGGCGAGGCGCTCCCTTCCCCGCCCTCGCTTTTATCTACCTTCAGAGTAAAAGGCTCCGAACTGAGGGTCTTGTATGTGCCTGACTGCAGGTCGAAGTAAGAGAATTTCACGGCGGGGATTTCAAAGTCGCCTCCGTAGCGCGGGATTGCCATGTATTCGATTGTCTTCGTGCCGCTTGTGCCGGCAGTCGTCGTCGTAACTTTCGTATCGACCTTGGGGTCGTATATGTCGAAGTCGTTCGGGAAGACAACTTCGGGATTCTTCACCATCCTGACGTTTCCCGTTCCGTTGAGCGCAACCGTGATAGTAACGGCTTCATTTGCTTTGATATGATCGGAATTGATGGTTGTCTTCATCGTGTAGCTTCCGACGGCGCCCGAAAACGAAGACGGCTTGCCCGAAGGCAACGGCTTGACGTTGATGGTCACCGGCTGGGTCGTCAGTTCTTTGTTTACATCCTGATAGGAATCAAAGAAATCGTCGAAGAAGCTGCGTGCACGCCGTTGCGTCCGAATGCGCACGACGGCTTCGAACCGGCCACTCCCAATCGTGATTGCTCCCGCACGCTGGGGAAACAGAACGGATTGCTTCATGACGGCGGTCTGGTAGTTCCGGCCATTGTAGTTTTCCAGCGTCCACTGCGACTGGCCGATTTCAATATCATGTACAAGAAAGCCCTCAAATTCAGGAAATTTCAGCCCCGGCACTCCCACCACATTTACGCCTCCGGCCACATACAGTTTGAAGGTGACGAGGAAACCTTCCTGCTCGTACATGTTCCGGCTTGAGAGCGTCATGCGTACGAACAGGTCTTCGCTTGATATGTTTCCGGTCGATGCCTCATTTTGGCTTTGTTCGCCGGACGTCTGCGAATTAGGGGGAAGCACTTTTACTATTAGCGCATTGGATGTGTAGGTCGAATTTTTCACTTTGATGGTGGCCGGTGACAGGTTGAACGTCCCTTCCTGCTTGGGCATCAGGATATACGTGAATGTCTGCGAAAATACACTTGTCTGGCTGCTGCCGCTTATCTGTATGTTGCGGCTCGTCGAGGTCGACGGCCCCATCAGCACCTGAAAATTGCTCAGGTCGGGCGCACGGAGTTCCGTCGCTTCAGTGTTGACGGTGTAAGTCAACCTGAACTGCTCGCCCATTGCAACGGCTTCGGGGGCGGAGGCCTTAAACGTCACGTCGTCGGCTTTCAACGACGCGCCGCCCGTAAAGAAAAGTATCGCTAATAAGAAAGTGAATCGTTGTTTCATGTCCCGTGTCGTTTTGTTTTACCACTGTTTATCTGTCCTTCTGCGTTGCTGCTGTTCCTGCGCCTGCTTCATTTTTTCCTGCGTATCCTTTTCGTCCTGCAGGAAGGCGTCCAGAATCTGCTGGGCATTATCTTCGCTCATCTGTTCGTTCTGTGACTGGTCTTCCCGGGTTTTCTGCGGCTGATCTTCCTGGGGCTGCGGCTGTTCCTGCTGTTCCTCGTTGTTCTGCGGGTCCTGCTGTGGCTGCGGATCTTCGTTTTGCTGGTCCTGAAGCAGTTTTTGCGCCAGAGCAAGGTTGTAGCGCGTCTCGTCGTCGTGAGGATGCAGGCGCAACGACTCCTTATAGGCTTCAATGCTTTTGATATATTCCTGATTGCTCGCACCGACATCGCCTGCGTTGCGGGCGGCCAGCGCCGTATTCATGCCAATATTACCCAGGTTATGATAGACCTGTGCCATACGCCGGGCATTCCGGGGCCTGTCTTCGTCCAGCAGGCGTTCTTTCTGGTCGACGAGTCGCCGGTATTGCTCGGCGGCTTCGGGAAACTTCTGCTGCCGGTACAGCGCATTCCCCAAATCGTATGTGCCTTCTATCGAACGGGGATTTACATCCATACTTTTACGATAGGCAATTTCCGCCTCGGTATACTTTTCATCTTTGTATAACTTATTCCCTATGCGTACCTGCTGCCGTTCGGCTTTCTGCCCGCAGACCATGCCGACGCACATAAAACTGATTATCAATCCCGCGATTGTCTTGCGTGTTATCTTCATCTTCCCAGTCATTAAGAAAACAATTTTACTTTTCTGAACAGTCTGTTTTTGCGTTCCAGCATCAGAAGTTCGACGGCCAGTAACAGCAGCGCGAGCCATGCCAGGACGTGGAACTGTTCGTCATATTCCGAATAGACCTTGCTGTCCAGTTCGGTTTTGTCCATTTTATCGATTTCGGCCTGAAGCGTACGCAGAGCGGCGTTATTGTTTTCGGCGCGCACATAAATGCCCTGCCCCGCGGCGGCAATCTCGTTACACATCTGCTCGTTCAGTCTTGTCACGACGGTATTCCCCTCGCTATCTTTCATGAAATTATTTCCACCGACAGGAATGGGTTCACCTCGCGGAGAACCGATACCGACGACGTGCACCTTGATATTGCTTTCGGCTGCCGTCGTTGCCGCCTTGACGGCATCACCTTCATGGTTTTCGCCGTCCGTGATAATCAGGATGGTCTTGCTCGACGCTTCGTTTGGCGTAAACGAGTGCATGGCAAGATTGATGGCCCGCTCGATTGCCGTCCCCTGCGACGAAACCATCGAAGGAGCAATGGCCGAGAGAAACATCTTGGCAGAGATGTAGTCGGACGTAATCGGCAACTGCGTAAAAGCATCACCCGCAAAGACGATCAACCCCACTTTGTCGTTCGAGAAACCGTCCGTCATGATGGATAGCATCTGTTTGGCCTTTTCGAGGCGATTAGGCTTGATGTCTTCCGCCATCATCGAATTGGATACGTCCAGGCAAACCATGATTTCGACACCCTGCCGCTTGACGGTTTCGAGTTTCGAACCGAACTGCGGCCCTGCAATCACAAACACTGTAACCGCTATGGCGCAGAACAACAGCCAAAACTTTGCACGCTGCCTCCGGGGCGACACTTCGGGCATCAACTGTGAAATCAGTGCGGGACTGCCATATTTCCGAAGTTCCTTCCGATTGGCAATCACTACATATATATATAATATTATCAGCGCGGGAAGCGCCAGAAGTAAATACAGAAATTCAGGATTTGCAAAACGAAACATAGTTAATCTCCTTTTTTTGTTACGGTATCTTTCTGAACAGCGTATATCTCAACAAAATTTCCAGCAGTAGCAGGCCGAACACGACGAGCGCCATATTTTTATACTCTTCCTGTTTTTTGCTATATTCCTGCACGCTTATCTTCGTCTTTTCCATCTGATCTATTTCGGAGTAGATCTCCCGCAGGCTGGCATTGTTCGTCGCGCGGAAATACTGTCCACCCGTGGTGGCCGCGATCTGCTGCAGTGTGGGTTCATCAATATCTACCGGGATATTCCGGTAAATGACGCCGTTGGCCGTCTGGAAGGGATACGGCGCCTCACCTTTTGTCCCTACGCCAATGGTATATACCCTGACACCAAACGTTTTGGATATCTCCGCCGCCGTGACGGGGGCTATTTCGCCGCGATTGTTTGAGCCGTCCGTCAGCAGAATGATGACTTTCGACTTGGCCTGACTGTCCTTGATGCGGCTGACGGCATTCGCCAGACCCAGTCCGATGGCTGTACCGTCCGTCAACATGCTGATCATACCGGTGTTGATATCTTTGAAAAGATTCAGCAGGATGGCATGGTCGGTCGTGAGCGGGCACTGCGTGAAACTCTCGCCTGCAAAAACAACCAGACCGATGTTGTCGGTCGGCCGCCCGTTGATGAACGAGGCCGCTACGTTTTTCGCAGCTTCCAGACGGTTGGGTTTCAAGTCTTCCGCCAGCATGCTGCCCGAAATATCCATTGCGAGCATGATGTCGATGCCTTCGGTCGTGGAACTTTGCCAGTTGTCGGTAGACTGCGGGCGGGCGAGCACGATGATCAGGCAGGCGATGGCGATCGTGCGCAACACGAAAGGCAAATGACGCAGGTATACCTTAAGCGTAGTCGTCCCCGGCGCTTCGAAGGCCTGTGACGACGAAAACTGAAGGCTCGCGTGATTTTTTCGCATCTTCCAGATGTACCATCCTGTCAACGGAATGAGTAGCAACAGCATATACAGATAACCGGGATTGGCAAATATCATATCGTATCCCCTCCTTCGGAATTTACAATGTTTTTTTCTTCACCGGCGACCTGCGTCGGAGACTCTTCCGCCGGCTTGACAAATTCGACCTGTTTTGTCTGACTGACATACAAATACGCATTTTTCAGCACCAAATCATTTTCATCGGACAGCGGACGAAATTTGGCGAACTTCACGAGGTCTGCCGGCATCAGGATTTGCCGCAGCGTTTCACAGGCCGAACGCGTCTCGTCTTCGTGCTTGAGAGCCTCCAGAATCTCGTTAGAGGTCATTTCCTGAGCATTCACACCGTAGCGTCTCAAAATGTAGCAGCGTAGCGTATCCGTGATCTGCGTATAATATTCCTTGTTTTTCCCCTGCTGCCACAACTTTTGCTGCCGGATGACGTCCAGCCGCCTGACCGCTTCGTCGTGAGGCGGCAAGGGCGGCTCCATTTTCTTGAACGGAATGAGCGATTTGCTGCTCTTCAGCCGTTTCACAATATAAATAATGGCAGCGATCAAAATCAGAAGCAGCAGGACTGTCCATATAATCGGATAGTAGTCCGCCCAGACAAAATTCGGTTTCCAGACCTCTTTGATGTCGAAAAACTCATTCGGAGCGTCCGTATTGACGGGGAGGGTCGACACTTTCAGCGCGATCTGCTCGGAATAAGTCGTATCCCCGTTGTCAATCACCATGAAGGGAGGCAGCAGGTAGAGCGCCGAATCGAAAGAGGTAACCGTGACGCTTTGCCTGATTTCTATCCGGTTGTTATCTATTTCGACAGTGTCGGGTTTCGAAGTCGAAAGCACTTCGACGCCGGCCATCAGCATATCGGCAGGGAGAGGCCAGTAGACCGTTTTCCCCCTGTCAGCCGTGACGGTCAGGTAGAGTGTCGTTTGTTCGCCGATAAGGATGTCGGCAGTGTCGGTCCTGACGTCGATCCGGCTTTCGAGGGCGCCGGCTTTCGTGCCCGGCATGAGCATGGCGGCCGACAGCAGTACACAATATAATATATGCCCGTTCAATCTCATAATCGTTTCTAATTCCGTTTACTGAAAAGGGTTAGCAACGCTTTCACATAATCGTCCTCCGTCCGTACCGAAACGGAATCTACTCTGCATTTCTTAAACGAATTTTCCATTTCCTCCTGTCGCCTGTTCCACCACGTCCGGCTGGCTTCGCGGACACGCTTCGACGAACTGTCGATCCAGCGTTCGGCGTCGGTCTCGGCATCCTTGATCTTGATAAGCCCGACCTTCGGCAATTCCGTTTCGCGACGGTCATAGACCTGGATGGCCACTACATCGTGCTTGCGATTGGCGATGGTAAGCGCATCCTGATAATTATTTTTATCGATGAAATCGGAAATCAGAAAGGCCGTACTTCTTTTCTTGATGGCATTGGTGAGGTATCTCAGCGCCTGGCTGATATCCGTCTTTTTATGGTCCGGATGGAAATCGATCAATTCGCGGATGATGTACAGCGTGTGTCGCCGTCCTTTCTGCGGAGGGATGAACTTCTCGATCTTGTCCGAGAAGAAAATCACACCGATTTTATCGTTGTTCTGAATGGCGGAGAAAGCCAGCGTGGCAGCTATTTCGGTGACTACGTCTTTTTTCATCTGCGACACGGTTCCGAAATCCTTGCTGCCCGATACGTCGATCATCAGCATCACGGTCAGTTCGCGTTCCTCTTCGTATACTTTCACATACGGACGCACATAGCGGGCTGTGACGTTCCAGTCGATGTCTCTGATGTCATCGCCAAACTGGTATTCGCGTACCTCACTGAAAGCCATCCCCCGGCCCTTGAAGGCGGAATGATATTGTCCGGCAAAGATATTGCGCGAAAGCCCCCGCGTCTTGATTTCGATCCAGCGGACTTTTTTTAGCAGTTCACTTGTTTCCATTCTTACAATTCCTGCGAATCATTGAGTTTTTGAACTGTCTTCGCATTAAGGAACTTCGATTTTATTCAATATTTCGCTGATGATTTCATCGGCCGCCAGATTGTTGGCCTCGGCCTCGTAGCTCAACCCGATACGGTGGCGCATCACGTCGTGACACACGGCGCGGACGTCTTCGGGAATCACATAGCCCCTGCGCTTGATGAAGGCATAGGCGCGCGCGGCGGCGGCAAGGTTGATGGACGCGCGGGGCGATGCCGCAAAGGCAATCATGCTTGCCAGTCCGGGAAGGTTGTGCTCGCTCGGAAAGCGCGTCGCAAAAACAATGTCTACGATGTAGCGTTCGATTTTTTCGTCCAGATACACTTCGCGGACAATCTTGCGCGCCTCGAGGATCTGCGGCGTATCCAGCACGGGCTTCGAAGTGATCGCTTCGCCCGAAATGTTCTGGCGAATAATCTGCTTTTCTTCTTCCTTGCTCGGATAATTGATAACGACCTTTAGCATGAAGCGGTCAACCTGCGCTTCGGGCAGCGGATAGGTACCTTCCTGCTCGATGGGATTTTGCGTTGCCATCACGAGGAACGGCTCCGGCAGCTTGTACGTCGACTCGCCGATAGTCACCTGATGCTCCTGCATGGCCTCGAGCAGCGCACTCTGCACCTTGGCCGGCGCACGGTTGATTTCGTCCGCCAGGATGAAGTTGGCAAAGACCGGCCCCTGCTTCACCAGAAACTCTTCGTTTTTCTGACTGTAGATCATCGTCCCCACGACGTCGGCCGGCAGCAGGTCCGGCGTGAACTGGATACGGCTGTAGCGGGCATCAATAAGCGACGAGAGCGTCTTGATGGCCAGCGTCTTGGCAAGCCCGGGAACGCCTTCCAGAAGGATGTGCCCGTCGGAAAGCAATCCGATCAGCAATGATTCGATCAAATGTTTCTGACCTACGATTACCCGGTTCATACCCATCATAATCATATTCACGAAAGAACTGTTGTTTTCGATTCGTTCATTCAATTCTCTGATATCTACTGTTTGATTCATAAAATATTAATTATTGTATGTTATTATTGTCGCACCTTTTCGAGCCACAAAATTAGAAACGTATCTCCGTACGTTTTTATTTTGTGGCGTTAAATAATACTAACCTTTTATACCTCATTTTAAAACCTCTTGCGAGTCCGTTCAAACCGTTCACTGCCGTTCGGCTGCCTCTCCGTTCATTGAATCCCGTCCATGATCTCTGCCTGTCGCTTCCGCGCCTTATCGACCGACGCGGCGTTGCCGGCGTCAATGCCGTAGACGCTTTTCGCAGGAATTGATATATCCATTCCGGCGGGGACAACGTTCGGATTCGCACCTATCTTCGACCGGTTAAAATCATATATGTATACCCAGAAAATCTTGTCTCCGTAATATTCCAGCGCAAGCAGCGTCAAACGCTTCCCCGTCTCCATTTTCACTTTGGCGATGACGTCGTTACTGCCCGTCGTGCCCGACGGTTGCGGCGCCGGTGTGACGGGTCGCGAACTCGTCGAACGGCTCGAGCCGTTGTCCTTCTTCGCCCCGGACGATGGAATCGTAGCCGTCGTAACGGCCGGCTTCGTGTCGGGAGCGGAGGCCGGTTTCTCGCCGGAAACGCCGGTCACGGTCGAATCGGGCAGAATGGCCTCCCGCGCCTTCTCCTGTGCAATCAGTATGGCGACCGAATCACCCGGCAAGGCGAACGATTCGCCGCGTATTTCCGCGCTCCGGTTGTAATTAAAGAACGGTACCGTCCTGTCCGACACGAGATACCATACGCATCCGCCCAGAACCAGCAACAGCAGGCCCAGAATGGCATACAGCGGCCACAATGATTTCTTTTTCTTCTTTGGCATCGTTTTGTGTATTTCGTCTTTTTTTGTTTTTACATCTGTTTCTCCGGCCGGTTTCTCGCCGGACAGTACGACTGTTTCGTCTCTCCTCTCTGCCCTTGCGGCCGGTGTTTCGCGCGAGGGCGGGATGAAAGTCGTTTCTTCGTCCGCCCTCTCCTCCGCTGCACGCCTGTCCTGCGTGTTTCCCGGGGCAGGCGGAGGCATCCGTACAGCGTCGTCACGCGAAGGTGGCGGCGTTTCGCGCGAAGGCGTGATGAGAGTCGTCTCGTCGTCCGTCGCATGTCCGGCCGGCGACTGTTCGTCCGGTCTGTTTTTCGGTGCCGGAGGGGGCAGCAGGACGGTTTCATCCTGCGAGGGTGCATTCTCTTTCTGCGGCGGAGGCGGAGGTGGCAGGAGCACGGTTTCTTCGTCTCCCGGCCGTTCTTCCGCGCGGCCTTGAGTCAGGGCGGTTTCATCCTGCGACGGCGCGGCGGGGGCTTCGCCCTGCGGGACGGGAGGCGGCAGCAGGACGGTGTCTTCCTCGCGTGCAGCATCTTCGCCATGCGGCGCCGGCATGTCGAGTTCGTCATCGTTCTCGTCATTTTCGTCGCTTTCGTAGCGCATATCCGTGACCAGCGGCGCTTCGTCCGTCGACGGGGAGTCGTGCTTCATCTCTTCCGGGCTGAACATCGAGAACGGCTTGTTTACAAGTTCCTTCAGTTCCTTTTCGGGAATGAACGTCAGCTTGTGATGCTCGGAGATGACGATGCGTTCGCCCGTATTGACGTGTACGCTCTCCCGTTCCTTCACAAGCATGATCTTGAAAACGCCAAGCCCGCGTACCTTGACAATACGGTCTCGCCGTATTCCTTCGCCGACGATCGCGGCAAGCTCTTCGAGGAACCTCTCCGTTTCCGACACGCTGATGCCCGTCTTTTCGGTCAGCATTTCGGCTATATTGTAGCGTGAAAATTTCTCATCCATTGCTGTCAAGTATTTTAAGGTAAGTCTTGAAGGATGCGACCGGCTTGAACACCGGTATGAGTTTGGGCGGAATCAGATAGCGCTTTCCGTTGGTGGGGTTGACGGATTCGCGCATCGCTTTTTTACGGGCCTCGAACTGCCCCAGTCCGTGCATGCTGATCACATCATTGTCTGCCAGCTTTTCGCCGATGATGACGCCCAGAGCGTCCAGCGCTTTTTCTACATCTTTTTTCTCCCATTCGAGACGGGCAGACAGCGTCTCGGTTACATCTACATCTTTTACCATATTATTTACGTTCATTTCGTTATTTTCTTCAGTTTGCCGCCGCAGGCATTTTTCCGTCAGGAGGCAACAGTCCCTTAAAATTTCGCCTCAATATTAGCGATTTTTCCGTACACGACAAGCGGGTTTGCATTTTTTATATTAATTCAATATTTCGCCATACAGTTCGAATGCCTCGGCAGATTTGATCCTCACGTCGTAAAATTCTCCCGTCCCGATCTTTTTATCTTTGGCTATCAGCACTTCGGGATCGACCTCGGGAGAGTCGAACTCCGTCCTCCCGACGAAATAATCGTGCTCTTCGCGATCAATGACCGTCCGGTAGACGCGGCCTGTTTTTTCTTCATTCAGCTCCCACGCGATTTTTTCCTGCACGCGCATCAGGCTGTCGAGCCGCTCCTGTTTCACCTCTTCGGACACGTCGTCGCGGTAATGCTCGAAGGCATACGTCCCGCTCTCGTGGCTGTAGGCAAAGGCGCCCATGCGCTCGAAGCGGACGTCGCGGACGAACTGCAGCAGCTCCTCGAAATCGCGCGCAGTCTCGCCCGGATAGCCGACCATCAGCGTGGTGCGAAGATGTATGCCGGGCACTTCGGCACGAAGGCGGTCGATCAGTCGCATGGTTTCATCGCGGGTCGTGTTGCGCCTCATGCGCTGCAGCACGGGGTCGCTGACATGCTGGAGGGCGATGTCAAGGTAGCGGCAAACGTTTTCGCGTTCGCGCATCACGCGGAGCAGGTCGAAGGGGAAATGCGCCGGATAGCCGTAGTGCAGGCGTATCCATTCGACGCCGGCAATGTCCGACATCTTTTCCACCAGCGCAGGCAGCGACGCCTCGCCGCCGTGCAGATCCGTGCCATAGTACGTCAGGTCCTGCGCCACCAGTTGAAATTCCTTCACACCGGCGCCAGCCAGTTGCCGGGCTTCGGCGAGGACGTCTTCCTCGGGGCGCGAACGGTGACGGCCCGTAATGAGGGGGATGGAGCAGTAGGCGCAGGTGCGGTCGCAGCCTTCCGATATTTTCAGGTAAGCGTAATGCGAAGGCGTGGTGAGGATGCGGTCTGCCGCATGTTCGGAATGATAGGACTTGCCGAGGTCGCGGAGCAGTTCCTTCCAGTCAAATTTTCCGTAGAACTTGTCGACGAAAGGCAGCTCCCGCTGCAGCTCGTCCCTGAAGCGTTCCGAAAGGCATCCCATCACGAAAAGCCGCCCGATACGCCCCTGCCGCCGGGCGTCTTCGAGGTCGAGGATGGCATTGACGGATTCCTCCTGCGCGTCGCCGATGAAGGCGCACGTGTTGACGACGACGATTTCACCGCTCACCTTCGCCGGGTCGTGCGCCACGGTGTATCCGTTCAGGCGGAACTGCCACATCAGTTGTTCCGAATCGACAAGGTTTTTGGAGCACCCCAGCGTGATGATGTCGACCCTGTTCTTCCTCATTCGCCAAACAGGGAATCGACAAACGCCTTTCTGTTGAAAACCTGCAGGTCTTCCACGCCCTCGCCCAGCCCGATATACTTGACCGGGATATGAAAATGATCGGAGATGCCGATCACGACCCCGCCCTTTGCCGTCCCGTCCAGCTTGGTTACGGCCAGGGCATTGACCTCCGTTGCGGCCGTGAACTGCCGGGCCTGCTCGAAAGCGTTCTGGCCTGTCGAGCCGTCGAGGATGAGCAGCACCTCGTGCGGCGCATCGGGAATAATCTTCTTCATCACGTGCTTTATCTTGGTCAGTTCGTTCATCAGGTTGATTTTATTGTGCAGCCGCCCCGCCGTGTCGATAATCACCACGTCGGCGCCGTTGGCGCGGGCGGATGCAAGCGTGTCGTAAGCCACCGAAGCGGGGTCGGAACCCATCTGCTGCTTCACGATGTCCACGCCGATGCGCTCGCTCCAGACCGTAAGCTGCTCGACCGCCGCCGCGCGAAACGTGTCCGCTGCACCGAGAAACACCCGGCAGCCCTTTTTCTTAAACTGCCAGGCCAGCTTGCCGATCGTCGTCGTCTTGCCCACGCCGTTCACGCCCACGACCATGATGACGTAAGGCCTGCGGTCGGCCGGCACGCTGAAATCGTCCATATCCTCCGTCCGGTTCTCCGTCAGCAGCGCGGCGATTTCCTCGCGCAGGATGGCGGTCAGTTCCTCCGTCGTCACATAGCGGTCGGCCGACGCGCGCCTCTCGATCCGTTCGATGATCTTGAGCGTCGTATCCACGCCGACGTCCGACGAAATCAGAATCTCCTCCAGCTCGTCCAGCACATCGTCGTCGATCCTGCGCCGTCCGGCCACCGCCCTCGTCAACCGTGCAAACACGCCCTGCTTCGTCCGCGCCAGACCCCTGTCGAGCGTTTCCTTCTTCTCCCTGTTGAATAAATTGAATATACTCATGCTGTGTTTCCTCTACTGTTCTGAAATAAACTGCGCAAAGGTAAGAAATAATTCAAAGATTCAAAACTTCATGACGTCGCAGAAATAATATTCAAAGTTCAAAATTAACATTTCAAGATTCAATATTCCGCCAAAAAAGTTAATAATTCCTGTTTTTAAGATCAAATTCATGTTTTCTTAAAAAAGTAATGTACATTTGCCACCCTAAACATATAAATATATAATGAACCCGGTTTTTGCGATGTTCGACAGCGTTTTCTCCACGTGCAGGAAATATTTTGATACATGTATGGAATGTTTCCGTACATGTAAAAAATACTTCCTTACGTGTAGGAAATCTTTTCCTACATGTAGGGAATACTTTTTTACATGTAGGAAATCTTTCCCTACATGTAGGAAATACTTTTTTACATGTAGGAAATCTTTCCCTACATGTAGGGAATACTTTTTTACATGTAGGAAATGCTTCCTTACATGTAGGGAATACTTTTTTACACGCAGGGAATGTTTCGCAACATGTCGTGAGGCGTCTGCCGCACGCGGTAAACATCCTTATATATATATGTATTATTGATTGTATAACTAAAACTGAAGTAACATGGATTCAAAAAGAAATTTTGTTCCTGAAAGTGATGCGAAGTTCTCACCCTGGGTCAATCACCTGATGCTGTGGCTTGGCAGCCGTATTGTCACTTACGGTCTTAATGAAGTGGACTACAAGGCGCTTAACGATCTGCTGACGGTCTGGAACACGAAGTACGCAATCGCCTCGGCGCCCGAAACGGCGACAAAGGCGGCTACGCGCGACAAGAACGAAGCCCGCGCGGCGCTGGAAAGCGCCCTGCGCGCGTTCCTGCTCGAGGAGGTGACCTACAACCGGATCATCAGTGACGCCGACCGCGAAAACATGGCGCTCCCGATTCACAAGAAGACGCGGACGCCCGCCAGGATTCCCATATCGTTTCCCGCCATGGCACGCGAGGAAATGGTGGCGCCCGGCGTGGTAAAGTTCCATTTCATCGACAGCATCACGCAGGATTCGGGCAAGCCCGACGAAGTGGCACGTCTCGAGATGGTCTTCGTCATCAGTGATGTGGAGCCGGTGTCCGTCGACGAGCTTGTGCACTCGATCACCAGCACCCACACCACGGTCGAGCGTGTCTTCGACGGCACACAGCGCGGCAAAACCTTCTACTACGCCGTGAGGTGGGAAAACACCCGCGGACAGAAGGGCCCCTTCGGGCCGATCTTATCGATCATCATCCCGTGACCTCTCGCCCCCGCCCCCGCCCCCGCCCTGCAAACGGGAAGGGGCGGCGGGGAATGGGGAAATTCAAGATTTAAAATTCAAAGATTCAAATGAACAGCAATGGTTCTGTAATAAAAATATTTTCCTTCTACTATAAAAATACTCCCGTACTCGTGGCCGACGATCTCTATCAGCCCGTCATGGCCGGGAATGCGCCTGACGTAAGTAACGATAAAATACAGGGTGACGCAGCGGGCGACAATATCTCGGCAAAGAACCGGAATTACAGCGAACTCACCGGCCTGTTCTGGGTATGGAAAAACACGCGGGAGGATATTGTCGGGAGCTGCCATTACCGCCGCTATTTTACGGCAAAGCCCGAGCCGGCGCTCTACCGGCTGAAACGGTTGCTCTACTATCCCGTCGGGCTGTATAAAAAACGGTATGGCCTGATCTATACCGGCAATCTCCGTCGCTTCCTGCCGCGAATCGTAAACAGGGAGGAGATCGAGGCGCTGATGGGCGAATATGACGCGATCCTGCCGCAGGCGCGCAAACTGAAATATACCGTAAGAGAGCATTACGGCAGGTACCACCGCATTGAAGACCTGACGCTGCTCGAGTCCGTCCTGTCGGCGAAGTGTCCGGACTATGTCGACGCCTTTCACGTCCTGATGAATTCGAAAAGCCTGTATGCGAATAATATGTTCGTCCTGCACGAGCATCATTTTCAAGACTTCATGGCCTGGTGGTTCGATCTGCTTTTCGAGCTTGAAAGCCGGACGGACATCAATCAGTACACGGGTTATCAGGAGCGTGTCTTCGGATTTATTGCCGAGCGGCTGCTCAATCTCTGGTTTATAAAAAACCAACTGAAGGTGGCCGAGCTTCCCGTGATCTACTTTAAGGGACTGAAGAAACTGCAGTCGCCGCAAACCTCCTGATTTTCCGAATCCCGCATTTGGAATCTCAAATCGCCGGCAATCATATCTCGAATAATAATCATTTTTTTTGAGATAATGTACCGTGATAATAAAAAAGGTATTATTTTTGCAACGTTAAAAAACAGTGGCGGAAAATACCGACACTTTGTTTATTGGTAAGGCTTATATAGCAACATACTATGTGATATTTTTTCTCTCGATGGGAATCATGTAACAATATTCCCATCACTCTCTCGGACAGGAGTTCGACGTGACGTCGAGTTCCTGTCAACTTTTTATGAAGATTTTTTATACCTTTGTGCACGTAAAAAAAAATATGGACGAACAGACATACCTCTCACAGCTCAACGAGCAGCAGCAGGAAGCGGTGCTGTATAACGACGGCCCGTCGCTGGTCGTGGCCGGAGCGGGATCGGGCAAGACGCGCGTGCTGACGTACAAGATCGCCTGCCTGCTCGATCGCGGCCTGCCGCCCTGGTGCATCCTGGCGCTCACCTTCACCAACAAGGCGGCGCGCGAGATGAAAAGCCGCATCGCTACCCTGACGGACGAGCGGACGGCGATGAGCCTCTGGATGGGTACGTTTCACTCCATCTTCTACCGCATCCTGCGCTATGAATCGGAGGCTATCGGATATGCGCACGATTTCACGATCTATGACACGTCCGACTCGAAAAGCCTCATCCGCAGCATCCTCCGGGAGATGAAGCTGGACGAAAAGGTATACCGCCCGGGCATGATACAGAGCCGCATATCGAATGCCAAGAATGCCCTGATCACGTCCCGCTCCTACGCACGCAATGAGACCTATACGGACTACGACGCGAAGGCGCACATCCCCCTCTTCAGCGAGATATACAGCCGCTACCAGACGCGATGCTTTCAGGCGGGCGCGATGGATTTCGACGAGCTGCTGATGCAGGCCAACGTCCTCTTCCGCGATCATCCGGACGTACTGGAGAAGTATCAGCAGAAGTTCCGGTTCGTGCTCGTCGACGAATATCAGGACACGAATTTTGCGCAGCACCTGATCGTGACGCGGCTCTGCGAGGCGCACCGCCGGATATGCGTCGTAGGCGACGACGCGCAGAGCATCTACTCGTTTCGCGGCGCAAGTATCGACAACATGCTGCGATTCAAGGATCACTATCCCGAATGCCGTATCTTCAAGCTGGAACGGAACTATCGCTCGACGCAGAACATCGTCAACGCGGCAAACAGCCTGATAAACAAAAACAGGGAGCAGATACACAAGACCGTGTATTCGCGCGGAGAGCCGGGGAGCCGGGTCGGCGTCCGTCCGTCGCACTCGGACTATGAGGAGGGCTACGTGATCGCCTCGCTGATTGCCGACACGCACCGCGAGCAGGGGTGCGCGCTGGCGGATTTCGCCGTGCTGTATCGCACCAACGCCCAGTCGCGCGTGATCGAGGACGCGCTCCGCAGCCGCGGCATCGCATACCGCGTCTACGGCTCGCAGTCGTTCTACCAGCGGAAGGAGGTAAAGGACATCGTCGCATACTTTCGCACGGTGGTCAATCCGCACGACGAGGAGGCGCTCAAGCGAATCATCAACTTCCCGGCGCGCGGCATCGGCGACACGACGGTGGGAAAGCTGATCGCCGCCGCGTCGATGAACGGGGTCAGCATCTGGACGGCCCTTCGCTCGCCGGCCGAATACGGCGTGCCCGTCAGCGGGGGGACGCTTCACAAACTTCATGAGTTCGGCGCAATGATGGAAGAGCTGGTCTACGAAAACGGCAAGCGCATGGCCGTCGACATGGCCGAGCTGACGGTGAAGCGCAGCGGCATCGCGACGGCATTTTTTCAGGACATGACGGTCGAAGGCATCAACCGGCAGGAAAATCTTCAGGAGGTGCTCAAGGCCGTTGCCGAGTTCAGTACGAACCGGCGCGAGGAGGGCGCGGGGCCGGCGTCGCTGACCGATTTCCTGGTCGAAGTGTCGCTGATCACGGATCAGGATCAGGATGCGGACGGGCAGGCGGACAGGGCGACGCTGATGACGGTGCACGCGGCGAAGGGGCTTGAGTTCGACCACGTCGTGATTGCGGGGATGGAGGATAACTTCTTTCCCTCGCACATGGCGCAGAGCGAGCCGCGCGCCGTCGAGGAGGAGCGGCGACTGTTCTACGTCGCGCTCACGAGGGCGAAAAAAACCTGCACGATTACATACGCGAAGACACGCTTCAGGAACGGAAAGACGGAGATGTGTACGCCGAGCCGTTTTCTGGACGACATTGATCCGCAGTATCTCGAAATGCCGGAAGAGCCGGCCGTCACGAGTGTGGCCGGCGGAAACGGAAGGTTCGGGACAGCCTGTGGGAAGCCGTCTTATTTCCCGCAAAGCGTGCGGGAGACAAGGGAGTCGCCGGACGGGGAAAGACGGCGCCCGGCCGCCCGGCGCGCGGACGAAAGCGTGCAGACGCTGTGTGGCTTCAATGTGGGCGAAAGCGTGTATCACGACCGTTTCGGCCGCGGCGAAATTCTCGCGCTCGAAGGCAGCGGCGCCGACGCGAAGGCGATTATCCTCTTCGAGCATACGGGGCGCAAAAGCCTCCTGCTGAAATACGCCCGGCTGATAAAAAACAAATAAAGCAGCAAATGTGAGAATGAGACAATGTGAGAATGAGCAAATTCATTTTCACATTCTCACATTTGCTCATTTGCTAATTGACTCATTTGCTCATTTGCTAATTCTCACATTATTTATATTCTGAAATGAACATCGAATCCATCCCCTCTCCCTGCTACGTGGTCGACGAACGGCTGCTGAGGAATAATCTCGAGCTGATCGGGCAGGTGCAGGCGCGCGCCGGCGTAGAAATCATCCTCGCGCTGAAGGCGTTTGCGCTGTGGAAACTGTTTCCCCTCGTCCGCGAATACGTTCCGTGCGCGACCGCCAGCTCGATCCACGAGGCGCGTCTGGTCTGCGAAGAAATGGGCAGCCGCGCCCATGCCTGCTCGCCGGCCTACGGCGAACGGGATTTCGCCGAACTGCTGCGCTACTGCAGCCACGTGACGTTCAACTCCCTCTCGCAGTATGCCCGCCATCGGGCGACGGTCGCGGCCGCCGGGCGCGGCGTCTCGTGCGGGCTGCGCATCAATCCCGAATGCTCGACGGTGCCGACGGCGCTGTATGACCCCTGCACGCCCGGCTCGCGTCTGGGCGTCACGGCCGATGTGCTCGGCGACGCACTCCCCGGCGGCATCGAGGGGCTGCATTTCCATACCCTGTGCGAATCGTCGCCGCACGACCTCGAACGGGTGCTACGGGCCGTCGAAGCGCGTTTCAGCCGCTTCCTGCCGCGCGTCAAGTGGCTGAACATGGGGGGAGGACACCTGATGACGCGCCGCGACTGCGACGTCGAGCGCCTGATCGCGCTCCTGCGGGCCTTCGGTGCGAAATATCCGAACCTGCACATCATCCTCGAGCCGGGCAGCGCCTTCGCGTGGCAGGCCGGGTTTCTGCTGACGACGGTGGTGGACGTCGTCGAGAGCGGCGGCGTGCGCACGGCCGTCATCGACGCCTCGTTCGCCTGCCACATGCCCGACTGCCTCGAGATGCCCTACCGCCCCGTCATCCGCAGCGCCGTCGCGCCCGCACCCGGCCGGCCCGCCTACCGCATCGGCGGATGCAGTTGCCTGAGCGGCGACAGCATGGGAGACTGGTCGTTCGCCGAGCCGCTGCAGGTCGGCGACAGGCTGATTTTCGAAGACATGATTCACTACACGACCGTAAAGACGACAATGTTTAACGGCATACCGCATCCGTCGATCGCCCTGTGGACGGCGGACGGC
>JAIRZY010000143.1 GCA_031266995.1 Tannerella sp. | reverse complement strand
GGAGTGAACGCGCCGTCGCACCCGCCATGCCGCCGTGCCGAATCTTGAATCCTGCATTTTGAATCTTGAATTTCATCCCCCTTCACATAAATAAACAGGAAAACCGCCACCCGTTAGAGGAAAAAGGGCTAACTTTGCCCGTGATAAAAAATAATGTATTATCAGTAAATAAAAAGCATAGCAATGAAGAAGCACAATTTTTATGCGGGTCCTTCGATTCTGAGCGAATATACGATAAGGAACACCGCTGCTGCCGTAGAGAATTTTGCCGGGACGGGGCTTTCCCTGCTCGAAGTGTCGCACCGGGGCAAGGAGTTTGTCGCCGTCAACGACGAGGCGCGCGCGCTGGTCAGGGAACTGCTGGACGTGCCGGAGACGCACGATGTCGTCTTCCTGAGCGGCGGCGCCAGCATGCAGTTCTGCATGGTGCCCTATAACCTGCTGAACAGGAAGGCGGCCTATCTGGATACGGGCACGTGGGCGTCCAAGGCCATCAGGGAGGCGCGGCTCTTCGGCGAGGTGGAAGTCGTCGCCTCGTCCAAAGACCGCAATTACAGCTATATCCCGAAGGGCTACGCCGTTTCGCCCGACGCCGAGTACTTTCACATCACGACGAACAACACGATCTTCGGCACCGAGATTCATGCCATTCCGGAGACGGGCCTTCCGCTGGTGGCCGACATGTCGTCCGACATCTTCGCGCGGCCGATAGACGTCTCCCGCTACAGCATCATCTACGCCGGCGCGCAGAAGAACCTGGCGCCCGCCGGGGTGACGATCGTCATCGTACGCCGCGACGCCCTCGGAAAGGTCGACCGCCCGCTGCCGTCCATGCTGAACTACCGGACGCACATCGACAACGACTCGATGTTTAACACCCCGCCCGTTCTCCCGATTTACGCTGCGCTGCAGACGCTCCGGTGGTATCGCGAGCAGGGCGGAATCGCCGCGATGCAGAAGAAAAACATCGAGAAGGCGGCCATACTCTACGACGAAATCGACCGCAACCGGCTGTTCCGGGGCACGGCGGCCGTCGAAGACCGCTCGCTGATGAACGTCTGCTTCGTGATGAACGGCGAATACGCAGACCTGGAAGGCGCCTTCGGCGAATACGCCTCCGCGCAGGGCATTGTCGGCATCAAGGGACACCGCTCGGTCGGCGGCTTCCGCGCCTCGATCTACAACGCGATGCCCCGCAGTAGCGTCGAAGTGCTGGTCGACGCCATGAAGGCCTTCGAGAACAAGCAGCTTTGAAATGGAGAATGGCGAATGAGTGCCTTCTCTGTGTAACTTATATTTTATTGAAATGAACGTATTATTAGCAACCGAAAAGCCGTTTGCCGCCCCGGCGGTGGACGCCATCCGCCGGACCGTCGAAGCGGCCGGCATGACGCTCTCGCGCCTCGAGAAATACACCGCAAAGGCGCAACTGCTCGACGCCGTGGCCGGCGCCGACGCCGTGATCATCCGCAGCGACATCATCGACGGCGAAGTGCTCGACGCCGCACGGCAGTTGAAGATCGTCGTCCGCGCAGGCGCCGGATACGACAACGTAGACCTGGCCTCGGCCACGGCGCACCGCGTCTGCGTGATGAACACGCCGGGGCAGAACGCCAACGCCGTCGCCGAGCTGGCCCTCGGACTGATGGTCTACGGCGTGCGCGCCTTCTTCAGCGGCGCCCCGGGCACGGAACTGAAGGGCAAGAAGCTCGGCATCCATGCCTATGGCAACGTAGGGCGCCACGTCGCGCGCATTGCCGCAGGCTTCGGGATGGAGACGTATGCCTTCGACCCCTTCCTGCCCGCCGGGGCGATAGAGAAGGACGGCGTCACGCCACTAAGCTCGGCGCCGGAAATGTATGCCGCCTGCCGGTTCGTGTCGCTCCACATCCCCGCCACGGCCGAGACGAGAGACTCCATCGGCTACGACCTGCTCGCCTCCATGCCTGAGGGCGCCATGCTCGTCAACACCGCGCGCCGCGAGGTCGTCCACGAAGCCGGACTGCTCCGGGTCATGACCGAACGCCCCGACTTCAGATACATGACCGACGTCATGCCGGGCATCCATGCCGAGCTGACGGCCACGTGCGCCGGGCGCTATTTCAGCACCCCCAAAAAGGCGGGCGCCCAGACGGCCGAAGCCAACAATAATGCCGGCATCGCCGCCGCCGCGCAGATCGTGGACTTCCTGCTGAACGGGAACGAACAATTCAGAGTCAACCCGTCATGATCGTCAAACCGTTCAGAGGCATCCGCCCGCCGAAGGAGTTTGTCGAGGCCGTTTCATCGCGTCCCTACGACGTGCTAAGCTCGGAAGAGGCGCGCGCGGAAGCCGGCGACAACGAGAAGTCGCTGTATCACATCATCAAGCCGGAAATTGATTTCCCTGCGGGAACGGACGAGCACGCCCCGGAGGTCTACGCCCGCGCCGCGGCCGGCTTCGCGGCTTTCAGGGCCGGCGGATGGCTCGTGCAGGACGACAGGGAGCAGTACTACATCTATGCGCAGACCATGAACGGGCGGACGCAGTACGGCCTCGTGCTGTGCGCCAGCGTGGACGACTACCTGAACGGGCGCATCAAGAAGCACGAGCTGACGCGCCGCGACAAGGAGGAAGACCGCATGAACCATGTGCGTATAAACAATGCCAACATCGAGCCGGTCTTCTTTGCCTATCCCGACAGCGACGCCATTGGCGCCATCGTAGCCCGCTGCGTCGCCCGGACGCCCGAATACGACTTCGTCGCACCGCCCGAAAACTTCCGGCACACGTTCTGGGTCGTGGACGACGGGGCGGACATACGCCGCATCACGGAATGCTTCGCCGCCATCCCGGCCTTCTATATCGCCGACGGACACCACCGCTCGGCGGCGGCAGCGCTCGTCGGAGCCGAGAAGGCGCGGACGAATCCGCATCACCGCGGCGACGAGGAATACAACTACTTCATGGCCGTCTGCTTCCCTGCCGGCCAGTTGACCGTGCTCGACTACAATCGCGTGCTGAAAGACCTGAACGGCCTGTCGGACGACGCCTTTCTGCAGGCGCTGGAGAAAAACTTCACCGTCGAGCCGAAAGGCAGCGAAGCCTTCAGGCCCGAACGGCTGCATCAGTTCTCGCTCTACCTGAGCGGCTGCTGGTATGCGCTGACGGCCAGGGAGGGCACGTATGACGACAGCGATCCCGTGGGCGGCCTCGACGTGACGGTCTCGTCGCGCCTGATTCTGGACGAAATCGCGGGCATCAGGGATCTGCGTTCCGACAGGCGCGTCGACTTCGTGGGCGGCATCCGCGGGCTGGACGAACTCAGGCGGCGCGTGGACAGCGGCGAGATGAAGGCTGCGCTGGCGCTCTATCCCGTTTCGATGGAGCAGATTATCCGCATCGCCGACTCGGGCAATATCATGCCTCCGAAGACCACGTGGTTCGAGCCGAAGCTGCGCTCGGGGCTGGTCATTCATTCGCTGGAAGGGTAGCAAACCGGCAAATGTGAGAACGGGGCGGCACATTCCCGGATCTTTGAATCTTTGAATCATTGAATCTTGAAAGTAAAGTTGTTTCTGACGTTCGACCACGAGTTGCCGCTGGGAGGGCTTCGCGCTTCATACGGCGAGGCGCTCTTCGAGCCGGCGCAAAGGGTGATGGACGTGGCGGACAGGCTGGGGGTGAAGGTGACGCTGTTTACCGACATCCTGTGCGCCCACCGCTACAGGACGTGGGACTGCGCACGGTTTTACGAGCCATACGCGCAGCAGCTCCGGGAGGCCCTGGGCAGGGGACACGATGTGCAACTGCACATTCATCCCCACTGGCTGACGACCGGCTATGCGGACGGCACGTTTCATCCCTCTGCCGATTTTGCGCTGGCGGATTTTAAGGACCGCGCGGCCTTCGGGGGCATCGACGGCGTCGTCAGGCTGTCGGTCGGGCAACTGAACGAAATATGCCTCGCGGCGGACGCTTCCTATCGCTGCGTCGCCTTCCGTGCCGGGGGCTACAATCTGTATCCCGCGACGGACACGATCTTCGACGCCCTCTATCGCGCCGGTATTCGCTACGACAGTTCGATGGCGCGGGGCTATTACTTCCGCTCGGCCCTGTCCGAAGTCGATTTCCGCAGGCTCCCGGCGATGCCGAACTGGATCGTCGACCCGGCGAACCTCCGCGTGGCGCGCGACGGCGAGGGGATTCTCGAAATCCCGATCGCGACCATCCCCAAGACGCCGTTCGAACTCCCGACCCGCTTCAAGCTGAAACGCTATGCGCACCGGGCGGCGACGGACAGGGGCGCGATGATTCATCAGGACGGACGGATTGACGCGGCGTCGAAGATAAGGATGTTTTTTTCCGCGCGGATGCTTTCGTTCGACAATCACACGCTTTCCGTCGACTATCTGCTGCGCATTTTACGCCACCACGTCTCCCGGTACAAAAATGCCGGCGAGGTGATGACGAGCCTCATCTCGCATCCCAAAAGCATGGGCGCATATTCGTTTGAGATGATGGAGAAGTTCATTTCGGCCGTCCGGAAAGCGTATCCCGACGTAGAGTTTGCCACCTTTTCGCAGCTCGGACGGAATCATTGAATTTTGAATCTTGAATCTTGAATTAAAATGTGCCTCAAAAAAATAATCGCCAACGCCCTTCCCGCACGCCATGCCGCCCTCCTGCGGCGCCGGTACCGCCTTTTCCGCCAGCGGCTCCACAGGCCGATGTCCGAAGACGCCTTCAGGCAGGTGCTGACGCAGCGGCTGGGCGTGAAGAGGGGCGATACGCTTTTCGTCCACAGCTCGATTGATTATCTTAATACAGACCTCTCGGCGTTCAGGGTTCTGACCGTCCTGACAGATGTCGTGGGGGAGGAGGGGCTGCTCCTGTTTCCCGCGTGGCACTTCGGCGGCCGGGCGGAAGACTACCTGCGGGACGGGAGCAACGTCTTCGACGTGAAGCGGTCGGCGACGGTGATGGGCCTGCTGCCCGAACTGGCCCGACGGTATCCGGGCGCGCAGCGCAGCATCCACCCGACGTCGTCGATCGTCGCCATCGGGAATCGCGCGAAGGAAGTCGTCTCGGGCCACGAAACGTCCGTCTACCCCTGCGGCGAGTCAAGCCCGTACTGCAAGATGCTGAAATACGGCGCCCGGATCATCGGGCTGGGGGTCAATGCGAACTTCCTGTCGTTCATACACTGTCCCGAAGACGTGATGGCGCGCGACTTCCCCTGCCGTACGCGTACCGACCGTACCTTTTTCGGGAAGGTGAAGCTGCCGGACGGCACGCTGATTGCCGTGGAGACGCTGGCCGCCCATGAAAACATCCGGAGAAGAAACATCCCGGCCTTCCTGAAGAAATACGTGTCGAAAGATATTTTCCGCGCATACCGGATACATGGCAGCGAGTTCTACATCGCCGACGCAAATGCGCTCTTCGGACGAATCGTGGAGCTGGCGAAAAAGAAGATTACGGTATATAATATGGGAATGAGACAATGTGAGAATTAGCAAATGAGCAAATTCGCAAGACTCCCGGGTCTCAAATCTTGAATCTTGAATTATTTAATTCCTGCAAACTTCCGCTCAACGACGCTCCCGATGAAGGCCGCAATCTCGTCCATCCCGAGCAGGGACGAGTTCAGGCAGATGTCGTACGACGTCGCGGCGCCCCACGTCTTGTTGCTGTAATAGTTGTAGTAGTCGGCCCGTTTCCGGTCCGTCTGTTCGATGAGCGCACGGATGTCTTTCCCGGCGAGCTGCGGTTCGGTCGCGAGGCGGCGGATACGGTCGTTCATGGACGCACTGACGAAGACGCGCAGCAGTTGCGGATGCTCGCGCAGGATATAGTCGGCACAGCGGCCCACGAATATGCACGATCCTTTCGCCGCCAGTTGACGGATGATGTCGCTCTGAATTTTGAACAGCGTCTCGTTGCCCAGATAATTCTGCGTACTGTCGCCGAAGAATCCCGAGCGGAAGCTGAACATGCTCCCTCCGGAGAAGCTGTAACTGTTCTTCTCGTCCGCCTTTTCGAACACGTCCCTGCAGAGGCCGCTCTTCTGCGAGGCCATCAATATCAGTTCCCTGTCGTAGCAGGGGATGTCCAGTTGTTGCGACAGGAGTTCGCCGACGTGTCTGCCGCCGCTGCCAAGCTGGCGGCCGATCGTGATCACGTACGGGTGATGATTATTTTCCATGTTTTGAGGTTTTAAGTTCATTGTAGAGCAGGAATGTCGCCAGCAGGACGGAGATGAAGTCCGAAATCGTCATGCTCGCCCATACTCCCGTCGTTCCCATATAATTGGGGAGGATGAGCAGGATGGGGACGAGGAAGAGCATCTGGCGCGTCATGGCGAGGATGATGGACTTGTGCGCCTTGCCGATGCTCTGGAAGAAGGCCGAGCTGACCATCTGGAAGCCGACGAGCGGATAGACGGCAAAGACCCAGCGAAGCCCCGGCACGGCGATTTCGACCAGTTGTTCTTCGGTAGTGAATACCGACGCCACCGCGCGCGGGAAAAGCTCCACGACGCCGAACCCGGCGAGCATGATCAGCGTGGCATAGAAGATGGATTTCCTCAGCACCTCGCGCACACGTCCGTGAAGCATCGCGCCGTAGTTGTATCCCGCGATCGGCTGCATGCCCTGATTCAGCCCGATGACGATCATCACGAACAGGAAGGCCACGCGGTTGACGATGCCGTAGGCCCCGACGGCAAGGTCGTTGCCGTGGACAAGTAGCTGGCGGTTGATGATGATCACGATCAGGCAGCTCGCCGCGTTCATCAGAAACGGCGCCATGCCGATAGACAGCGAGTCGAGCACGATGCGGCGGCTGAGGCGGTAGATCCCCTTTTGCCAGTGGATGAAGAAGCGGCGGTTGTTGAACAGGTTCATCTGCCAGCAGAGCACGGCGACCTGCGAGATGATCGTCGCAAACGCCGAGCCGCGGATGCCCCAGCCAAACACGAATATAAAAAGCGGATTCAGTACCAGATTGATGAGCACCGTATAGATCGTGGCCATCATGGCCTTCTGCGGACTGCCGGCCGAGCGGAGAAGGGCGTTCAGCCCGAAATACATGTGCGTAACGACGTTGCCCGCCAGGATGATGATCATGAAGTCGTGGGCGTAGGGCAGCGTCGCCTCGCTGGCGCCGAAGAAGAGCAGGACGGGGTCGAGGAAAAGGAGCGTGGCGGCGGAGAAGCCGACGCCCATGATCAGATTCATTACGAAAACGTTGCCAAGGATTTTGTTCGCCGTCTCGTAGTCCTTCTGCCCCATACGTATGGACAGCACCGTCGACGCTCCCACGCCGACGAGCGAGCCGAACGCTGCCGCCAGGTTCATGAGCGGAAACGTAATGGCCAGACCCGACAGGGCCAGCGGACCCACGCCGTGGCCGATAAAAATACTGTCGGTGATGTTGTACAGCGACGACGCCGTCATGGCCACAATAGCCGGAATGGCATATTGCATCAGCAGTTTCCCTACCTTTTCAGTCCCCAGCCCGAGCGGTGCAAGCGTATCATTCATTTCATTCATTTTTGCACTGCAAAGATACGGAAATTCAGGATTCAATGATTCAAA
>JAIRZY010000137.1 GCA_031266995.1 Tannerella sp. | reverse complement strand
CGACAGACCGTTATGTGCTGGGGCCTCCGATGGCTACGGTACCGGAAAACACCAATTATTCGACAAGTAAAAACCCCGCCTTTGAGCTTTCCTACTGGCATACCGGCCTGCGCTGGGCGCAAATATGGCGGCAGCGGCTGGGCTTGGAGCGGGAAAACCATTGGGACGAAGTAATGGAAAAACTCTCCCAATTGCCTGTTCAGGACGGCCTGTATCTCCAGCAGGAAGGCATGAGCAACACCTATACAGGCATGAACTATGAGCATCCTTCGCTGATTGGCCCCGGCGGCATGTTGCCCTACGACCGAGCCGACAGGGAAACGGTCAGACGGACGGTTGCTAAGGTCTGGGACGTATGGCAATGGGACAGGTGCTGGGGCTGGGATTTCCCGATGATGGCGATGGCGGCGGCAAGGAACGGACGGCAGTCGATAGCGATAGACGCGCTGCTGCATCCCTCCACGAAAAACGCCATGAACCGCGTCGGATTGAGTTCCGGCGGGCCTTACCCCTACTTCCCCGCCAACGGCGGACTGCTGTATGCCGTCGCATTGATGGCTGCCGGCTGGGACGACGCGCCCGACATTCCCGCGCCCGGCTTCCCGAACGACGGAACATCATGGAAAGTGCGCTACGAAGGATTGACCCCTGCGCCGGACTCTTTTGAAACGATAACAGGTACTCAAAACGCCTCCATATCAGGCAGTAAAATTAACGTTTATCCCAATCCCGCGCGGCAAACCGTATCCGTGCAATCGGATTTCCCGGTTAAAAACTTGCAGATTTTCAGTTTGCAGGGCATGAATGTGATAAACGGCGGGGAAGCGAAAAAAGAAATCAATGTCTCGGCCCTGCCCGACGGCGTTTATCTGGTAAAGATTGAAACGGATACGGATGTTGTGATGCAAAAACTGTTGATTAGGAATTAATGGAATGATTATGAACGGTAAAAACTTTCCGCTGAACGTAGAGACGCAATGCATTGCGTCTCTACAATTCGCCGCCGCATTCGCCCTCTTCGCGTTATTTGCGTTCCTCCTCCCCGCCGGGGCAGCAGCGGCTACCAAATACACGCCCGACCAGTTACATTTCGAGAAAGAGTACCAGGTTCGCAACTTCTTCAATCTCTCCGTTCCGCTCAACAGGCTGGATTTTACCGAAGACTTGATGAACAGCGCCCAATATCCCCGCATCAATGTGGAAGGCTCGCTCGACTTTAATCAATCGGGAGAAATTCTTCGTATTGAGAACACAGGCAACACCAGAGCCGAAAGTTACCTGAAAATGGGAAAACTTTATCATTACGCGGCGATTGACATGGACGTCGTTTCTCAAAGCCATGCCGGATACACGGCCAATGCCATCCTTTCGTTACATAAGGATGCTCAAAACCGCATTCTGATTGTGCAGCGAGACAGCGACGCCGATACAAAAACCTTTTCCGTTGAAATATTCAGGAACGGAGCAAGCGTTTTCGCTCAAAACCTCTCGTCCGAAGGAATAGCGGCTCCCTACACAATAAGGATTCATCTGACCGGACGTTACCTGAGCTTTTTCAGAGTAAAAGATGAAGTTTCCGCTTATCTGGCGACGATAGACGCCGGTACATATTTTGACCTCCGGGACGACAATATTATCAAAGATTTTTCGATTGCCTTGGGCGCCAGGCTGAATCCTGCGGAAAGCGTGAGTTTTTCCGGACTGTCCCAGTATCTCTCTTCAGGCACGGGACAGGCCGACCCCAGGGTGTTGCATTACGAAGACGGCGCACCCATCATTGTTGACAATAAAATCTGGCTGGCCATGACCACCCGCGGATACGACCCGATACCTTCCAGTCACCAGGGAATTTACTGCTATGACTTGGCAAGCAAGGAATGGCAGTTGACAGGCGACATGTCGTTCGACAATGGCGACGGATTGAAGCGGCCGTGGCACGCCACCGACGTCTTCTTTGACAGAAACGACCGCCAATGGAAATTTCTCACCGTTTCGCACGGCGACGACCATAAAATATATTCCGGCGCCTGCGATAAAGACCCCCGCTTCGGAATCACCGAAAATACAGCCCGCGTGCTGGACTGTGGAATAAGCCAGGGAGAAGACCCGTCGATTATCTATGACGCCGACGCAAAAAAGTGGCGGCTGGCCATGTGTCGGGATGCAGGCGGAGGCTTCAACACCGTCCTGCTGGAATCGGCGGAATGGGATGGCGCTTATACGCTAATTGCAGAAAACAGCGCCGTCTCAAGTACCGGTATCCTGCTGCAAAAAGTCGGCGGCGAATACTTTGTCTTTCAGGGGCGGGGAAATGCCAATTATGAAATACTGTCGTATCCTGACCTGACCAAACGCGATGTACTGAAAGTATCACCTTTACTGACAGACAGGAATATATGGCCTGTAATCATCCCAGTCACAAGCGAAGCGGGAACTGTCTACCATTTGCTGACATTCGACAGGGAACAGGTCACAGGGACATATTCCTACGGCAATCTGCACTGGTATCGCGCCACAGAGGAAGCCACCGGTTTTTTCGAGTACAATCCTGATTCTTCGGCGCTTATCGACAATCGCCCTGCTGTGATAAAACACCGGAAAGTATTTCCCAATCCGGCAGGAAAATTCCTGCATGTGGAAGGTCTCGCAAAACCGGCCACAGCTACCGTTCGTAACCTGACGGGTCAGATTATGGCTCAAAAGGAAACGTCGGGAGTTGTTGACGTCGGTTCGCTGACTCCCAATATTTACTTTATAGATTTTGGAGACGGAAAAACAATAAAATTTATAAAATCAAATCATGAAGAATAATAAAGGCATATTCGCCCTGTTCGGCGTAGAGATGCAACGCATTGCGTCTTCGCTTGGCGTAGCGTCCACGCTACGTCGTGCTAAAAGCAAAGCTCCTGCTTTGCGGCGTATATTTTGCAAGGCTGGAGCCTTGCTTCTAACTCGACGTAGCGTGGACGCTACGCCGAGCGAAGATTGCCACCCTTGTGCCGTTAGGCACAACATGTTGGTAGAAAATACGATTCACCATCATTCTCTCCGTCCCGTACGGGACGGAATGTTGGTAGAAAAGAGAAAATGGTACAATATTTTCGATAACATATTCCGTCCCATACGGGACGGCGAAAGGGATTGTGAAGAACATTTTTTCTACCAACATATTGTGCCTACGGCACAGAGGCAGCATCATCTTCCGAACACGACTGAGCGTTGCCCTGTGCTACTGCTCATCGGGCTTTCAGCCCTTATTTTCCTTGCCTGCTTTTCCCCTGCGGCGTACAGCCAGAGCGGCATCACGTTCAAGGTAGAGGAATTGTCGAAACCCCAAAAGACCTTTACCGCGATGAAATACGACAGGCTTTGGGAAAATATATGGCGCAATGAATACGATTCCCAGGGATATGAAAAGTCGAAAATACCGCCCTTGAATCTGATTGCCAAGGGCGATGCGCCCGAAAACCTTGTCGCCTTTTATTTCAGGGGACGCAACCATCCCTTTTTCTACGGGATGTATCAGGCTTATGCCGACCACAGGCCTTTTGTGTTGTCGCCGGACATGATTTGGCTGCTTATCTGTCAGGGATTTGCGCAGCATGTCAATGCCGACCCCGAAAAGATGCGTCCCTATTTTGTTCAGCACGAGGGGAAACTGTCGCTCACGGTAATGAACGACAGCATTACGCTCGACAATCCCGATAGTCCCTGGGAAGACATTTTCCCCGAATTTACCCGGCAGATTGCCCAACATACCGGGAAAGACCTGACGGACTTGATGACCGCCGATTTCTCAACGACGACTCCCGCCGCTAAAATAGCCTCCGAAGCAACGCTGATGTACGCAATGAAATCCTATTTTGAATTTATCGTGATGATGACTTCCTGCGGAATCCCGGAGATAACTTTGCAGGGAACGCCCGAAGACTGGCAGAAAGTCCTGGAAAAAACCGTCCGTCTGGCTGCATACGACCTGAAATGGTGGACAAAAGAACTGGAACCCCTGCTGGCGGAGTTTGTCAATGCCTCGAAAGGGAACATAAACAAAAAATTCTGGCAGGAAATGTTCAAGTATCATTCGCAGGAAAAATACGCAGCGGAAAACATCGTCGATGGCTGGATTGTGAAGTTTTTCCCTTACGACAAAAAAGGGAAGCGCAACAGCCTGAAAGAACTGGAAGGATGCGGCGACCTTCCGGATGAAATCGTCAAGGTCGATTTGAAACACATCGAATTGAATCTGGACGGAACGGCGATTGAAACGCCCCTGGAACTGTGGGCGGGTTTTATCGGCGACGAACAGGATAAGGAAACCCTTGCATTAAAACCGGTCATCGGCTGGATGATTCGGAAAAAAGACCTTTCGGACGATGCTGTTATGCAAAAATTGAGAGCGGATGCCCAAATAGAAGGTTTTGGCGGCGGAGTGACGATTCGCGTGAAGGAGATTCCCGAAGAAATTTTTGCGATGGACAGCATTAAAAAGCTTTCCGTTTATTTTACGGACAAAATTCTTGTCCCGGAACGCCTCTCCAAAGTAAAAATAAATAAGCTGGAGTTGTACGGAGAAATTAAAGACAGCGAAATTCGACGAATTAAAAAACTGTTTCCCGGCATTATATTGAAAATCAACGGAGAATCGTACGGGAAAGATGAATTTAAAGATTTTAAAATAATAAAGGTACAGCGATGATGAAATTCAAAAACACGGACAAAATGAACGCAGGACAAAATAGAACGCAAATGTTCACAAACGGTAAAATGGCACATATTACGCTTGGCGTAGCGTGGACGCTACGCCGAGCGAAGGCTATGCACTCATAACTCATAATTCATAATTCATAATTTTTTCACGTATGAAACATACATATAACTACATCATTTTCTGTCTGCTTTTCCTTCACGGATGCGGACTTCAGGCGCAAACGGTGATTACCGACGAATCCCAGTTATTGGCGATTGCCGACGATTTGGATGGAAACTACATCCTGGGCAACGACATTACGTTAACCGCCCAATGGCAGCCCATTGCTTACGACGCGCCGTTCCGGGGCGTTTTGGACGGCGACGGACACTGTATCCGCAACCTGCGGATAGCGGAAACCGAGCCGGATAAAGTCGGCCTGTTTGCGCGTACCGAAGGAGCGACGATTAAAAACCTCGCTATCGAAAACGCCTCCGTGTCGTCCGGTTTGGATGCCGCAACGTCCTGCGCAGGCATACTGGCAGGCGAGGCTACCGCCACCACGGTGACGGCGGTGGGCATTTCCAACGGGGAAATTACCGGAAAAGGCTGGGTCGGTTCGCTCATCGGACGGACATTGGCAGGCGACGCCGAATCAAAGATAAGCAACTGCTATTCAAATGCCACCGTAACATCTTCGTCCTTATCTTCGGGCGCAGGCGGCATGGTGGGGCAAAGCCGGCTGACGGAAATGGAAAATTGCTATTATGCAGGCGCATTACAGGCTCCTTCTGCGGCGGCAGGCGGCATGATTGCTTCTGCGGCAGGGAATAACAGCGTAGTATCGTGCGCCGTTGTTTCGCCGACCTTGCAGGGCAAAACCGCCAAGCGCATCGTGGGCGAGAATAAATCCGGAACGCTTACCGTCAGCCTGAACTGGGCGCGCGCCGATATGCAAATCGGCTATCGCAACTTGTCGGTGCTTCCGGTCAGGCAGGCAGGCCCTTTCACCTTGCAGGGCGCAAACATGGCCTGCGACGCTCCCGAATTTACTTCCGGTTTACCCCCTTACACCGAAACGGATATTGATGCCGCATACGAGGCTTTTAACAAACGGTTTTTCATATCATCCGGCAAACGGATTTATCTCGAAGGCGGCGGTTCGGGCAGCAAGGTGGCGGCTGTGTGGGTGCAGGCCATTTATTTCGATATGGCGCAAAACGCTTTCATACGCAGCGGCGACGTGCAAAGCGACTCTACCCGCATCCTGAACCTTTTTGCCGGAAATAAAGCGGAATATGCCAATTTCGACTGGACGGTTGACCGCTATCCCAACGGCTGGTTTATCTACGACGATATTATGTGGTGGGTCGTTGCGCTGGCGCGCGCCTACGAAGTGACGGGCAACGAGCAATACCTCACGCTTTCGCAAACAGGCTTCGAGCGCGTGTGGTCGGGTGCGCCGAATTACGACAACGGCTCGTATGACGATCCTGCCCGCGGCGGTTCCGGCGGAATGTTCTGGGCCTGGGACAGGGATAACCCCGTAGGCTCGCCGCACTCCTCAATGGGTAAGATGGCGTGCATCAACTATCCGACCGTCATCGGTGCGATGACCCTTTTCAATAATACGGGCGATTCGCTTTACCGGAGCCGGGCAATCGAAATCTATGAGTGGGCGCGCAACAACCTTTTCGACCGGACGAATACCAACCTCTCGTTGCTGGGGCGTGTAGCCGATTCGAGGCACGGCTCCGGCAATCCCGCGTGGGTAATGCACGTCTATAACCAGGCAACCTGCATCGGCGCGGCGGTCATGCTTTATAAGGAAACAGGGGAACGCCGCTACCTCGAAGACGCTGTTATGGCAGCGGATTACACCAAAAACACGATGAGCGCCGACGGTTTCCTGCACTTTGAAACAGGGGTGGAGCAGGGCATTTACCACGCTATTTTTGCGCAGTATATCGCCCGCCTGATTTACGATTGCGGACAGTATCAATACCTGTCGTGGCTGCGCTACAATATCGACTCCGGCTGGGCAAACCGCATCGTTGACAGCCGCACGTACAACAATGTATGTTACAAGGATTACGCCAATCCTGCGCCTGCGATAGGCAGTATCCAGAGTTACGACGCGAGCGGCATTCCCGCTTTGATGCTGCTCATTCCGCCCACCACCGATAAGGCCGACGAGGTGCATTGCAAAAACCGGTATTTCTACGAGAAAACGCTCGGATGGGATTTTGAAAACACCTGGAAATGGAACGACAGCGACAGCCTGCCCAGCCTCATTTTTCAAACTCCCGCTTTGAGCATCGGCCAAATACCGGCGGCAGACAGTCCGGCAAAGATTTACAGCCGCGACCGGCAAATCGTCATCGACCCGCAGCAGCCGCTCGCCGCCGAAATCTACGACCTGTCGGGACGCATTTGCGTCAAGAGGAAAATAAGCGCCCGGACTGCTTTTGCTCTCTCGCAAGGGCTGTATGTAGTGCGGGCGGGAGGCGTTGCACGGAAAGTAATGAATAATTGAAAAGGAAGATATGAAAAATAAACAAGTAACGTCCACGCTATGTCGTGTCGGTAGAGACGCAATGCATTGCGTCTCTACGGTGCAGCGTATATTTTGCAAGGCTGGAGCCTTGCTTTTAACCCGACGTAGTCCGGAGACTACGCCGAGCGGTGGGTGGAAATTTTACATTTTACATTCTACATTTTACATTAATTAGATGGCAACAAATACCTGCATAAATCCCTTCGCCCGTCCGCTGTACGTGATGCTCAAGCCAGCTGGCGCCGCCTGCAACCTGCGGTGCAGCTACTGCTACTATTTAGACAAGAAAAACCTGTATCCGGAGAGCAAGTCATTCCTGCTTTCCGACGAACTGCTGGAGCGGTTTACCAAGGAATACCTGGAATCGCAAACCATGCAGCAGGTTCTTTTTACCTGGCACGGCGGGGAAGCCCTCCTGCGCAACATCGCCTTTTACCGAAAAGCCCTTGCCCTGCAAAAACGCTACGGGCGGGGACGGCAAATCGACAACTGCATACAGACCAACGGCGTTTTGTTGACCGACGAATGGTGCCGTTTCCTGAAAGACAACCGTTTCCTTGTCGGCATATCCATCGACGGCCCCGAACACTGTCACGACCGCTACCGCAGGGGAATAAACGGCGAGCCGACCTTCCGCAGGGTGATGAAGGGCCTGGAACTGTTGCAAAAGCATGGCGTGGAATACAATGCGATGGCGGTCGTGAACGATTACAATGTGGATTATCCCTTGGAGTTCTACCGCTTTTTCAAGTCGATTGGCTGTCGTTTCATCCAGTTTTCGCCGATAGTGGAACGGATAAACGGACAGATGGCGGCGTGGAACGTTCCCGCTCCCCGGTGGGGCGACTTCCTGATTGCTGTCTTCGACGAATGGGTAAAACAGGATGTAGGACAGTATTATGTGCAGTATTTCGATTCCACGCTGGCCAACTGGGCGGGGGTCAATCCGGGAACCTGTATCCTGGCGCGGTCTTGCGGACACGCAGGCGTCATGGAGTTCAACGGCGATGTGTATAGTTGCGACCATTTCGTGTATCCCGCATACAGGCTGGGCAATATCCGCGGGAAAACGCTGACGGAAATGATGTATTCGCCGGAACAGGAGAAATTCGGACGCGACAAACATGCGCAATTGCCCCGGCAGTGCCGCGAATGTGACGTTTTATTCGCCTGCCACGGCGAATGTCCCAAAAACCGGATTATCCGGACAAAAGACGGTGAAGACGGATTAAATTATTTATGCGAAGGCTATTACAGGTTTTATAAGCATGTAACGCCTTATATGGAGTTTATGAAAAAGGAATTGGACGCGCGGCGGTCGCCCGCCAATATCATGCAACACCTTGGGGGAATGTAGAATGAAAAATGGAAAATGTAAAATGGGAAATCCTCTGCTCGGCGTAGCGTCCACGCTACGTGGAATTGCGAATTACGGCATGTTGACGGCGATTTTGTTATGGGTTGCCCTTGTAGCGCAGGCAGCAGGCAATCCGAAAATCATTGATTTTCCGTTTGATAAGGAATATTTTCTTTTAGGGGTTATAGAAGAATACAAAGTAGTATCCGGGCAAGCTATTATATCAAGGAATGATAGTATTGCCTGTCAATTTTCGGACTCGCTGTCTTCACTGATTGATTATTACAGTTATAAATCATACTACCGGAATATATCCGGAGAAGCGGTTTATACAGGCAGAATTAGAAAAGAAAAAATAAATACCCCGGAACAAAAACTGTCTTTTCTTGCCGGTCTTTTTTTTCGGTACGGATGCCTCACTTACATTTCGGGCTATTATTTTTCGGGTACAGGTGCGTATAAAGCGGATTTATGCATTGATTTCCTGCTGGATTTGAATTGCGAGGTTCGGCGGGATGTTTATCCCTTTCCGCCATTTTTTCCGGGCAATCAGATTATCTATTTCACCCCTTCGGAAGAAGTGCAGGAAATGATTAAGCATATCGAAAATCCGTACAGGAAAGACCTTATGATGTGGGAGGATTATCAGATGTTGCATGCCCGCGATTTTTTCTATGGAGGAATGAGAAAAGAGAAATCGGGAGATAGAGAACTGGCAAACGCAGATTATATGGAAGCAATTCAATTGTGTGATAAATATTTGAGAAATCATCCGAACGATTATCAGGTGCTAAGAATGAGCGCTATGCTGACTTTATTGACCGAAGGAATGGACGCCGGAATAAAAGCCCACGAAAAACTCCTGGAGAAACCGCTGGAAGAAGATGGACTCCAGGATATCCGGGCGTTTATCCGGCATTTTAAAAACAAAAACCGGGAAGCGGTTTTAAAAAGCATAATATATGAATGATTCTATGAATTACGAATTACGGATTACGAATTACGGCGTCCGGCATCTACCGCTCGGCGTAGCGTCTACGCTACGTCGGGCTAAAAGCAAGGCTCCAGCCTTGCAAAGTAGAGACGGGGCGCGCCCCGTCTCTACCACTGCCGGGAAAGGCAGGACTATTTTACAGACAAAGTATTATATAAAACTATAAATTAAAAGAAAGATGAAACAGTTTCTATTAACAATTATCCTCGCAGCCGTCGCAACCGCAACGACCGTTGCCAAAGACAAAATCATCGTCAATCCCGCGTATGAATTTAGCAATTCGGGCATTACGCACATTTCTAAAATAGAATTGGGAGAGAACGAAACCCGGCTGCACGTTCGCAAGGTACACGGTCACTACGAGGAGGCAAATTTTTCCCGGACAGACTTTATCGAAGACTGCGCCACCGGCAAACGTTACCATCCGGAAACGATTATCAACGGCGAATTTGACAGGGAAATCCACATTTCCGATTCCGGCGACTCGACTGTTATCCTGATTTTTCCGCCCCTGGATAAATCGGTAACGAAAATCAATTACTACGACAATGCGGAAAGGATTGCGAAGAACAGGGCTACCATCTATGGTATTTCCTTAAATCCGGACACGAAGCCCCGCACGGACAGTGAAATACCGGACAGCGTTTCGCGCTGGATAGACGGTGAACTCGCCAAAGCCAAACGGCAAACGCTGATGAACATTGATGCCGGCGAGTTTTTCGCCGAAGACGATGCCCGCCTGATTGGTTATATCAAGGGTTATGACCCGCGAGCCGGGTTTTCCACAGGACTAATTTATTTCAAAAACCGGATTACCCGTGAGGAATACCCGCAAACGGTACGGGTTCATGAAGACGGACGCTTTGAATGTAATCTTCCCTTAAATCATCCGGTTTACCAGAATGTGACGTTTGAATTTATAGGGTTTCCATTCTACCTTCAGCCCGGACAAACCCTGGCAATGCTGTTGGACTGGGATGATTTTCTCAAAGCCGACCGCTACGGAAAACCTATCCATAAATTCCTCCATACTCAATTCAGAGGCGGCGCACTGGCAGAGCTTAACCGGGAATTGAAAGCCTTCGACGACAAGTTGCCCGTATTTGAATACTGGACAATTATAAACGAAGAATTCAATAAGGCTCCGGACGAGTACAGGGTTTTTTACGACGAACTGGAATATTTCAGCGCTTACCGCTGGCTGTTGGAAAGCGGTAATCTTTCCGGCGAAGCCAAAGCTATTCTGGAAAACATATACAAAGCCAGGTATGCATACTATCTGCTCAGATACGCAGACCAGTATGACTACGACAATCAGGATGAGCCGCTACCGGTTGCCTTTTACGATTTTTTGCAAAATATTCCCATGAATGACAAAGAATTTTTATCTGCGGATTATTTCGATTCATTTATTAGTTCATTGGAATATTGTGGACCATTTTTTAAAATGTATCTTCAGTCGTATGAGACAATTTCAAGGGAAAAATCATACATTCAGTATTTATTTGAAGAATTGGGTCTTACCAAAACGCAGGAAGATGAAACCTATATACTTTTGTCCGATTCAGTGGATATCATCGAATCGCTGGGTCTAACGGAAGAGCAGCAGTTGAAATTGAGGAAAAAATGTATCGCTGATGGCGAACAGTTTTTCATCCGTCATAAAGAACACTGGGAGGAATACAGTAAAAAATACGTGGAAAATACGGCAATCGAAATTTCCGCCGAAGAACGACGTTTGAAAGATTCTGTTTATTTCCGGGAATTTAAATTAGAACCGGGTATCATATATGACGTACTCAAAGTTCAGTCGCTGGATAATGTTTTCAAGAATAAAACAAACGCCTCTAAGGAAAGTGCGCAGCATTTTCTCAATGCTCTGACAAAAGATTTCACGGAACCTTTTTTACGGCAGGAAGCCGAACGGATTTTTTATAAAAATTATCCTGTCGAGCAGTTAAAGGCGCATCCGTTGCCCGACACCTACGAAGCTTCTATTTTCAAGGAACTTATTGCACCGTTCAAGGGCAAAGTCTTGTGGGTCGATTTCTGGGCGACGTCCTGCCCGCCTTGCGTTAGCAACATTGAGCGTGACAAGGAATTGCGAAAGAAATACAAGGACAGTCCGGATGTGGCATTTATCTTTATTACCGACGAAGAATCATCTCCCAAAGCCCGTTACGACAAATTTGTAGCGGAACAGGAATTGACGAATACCTGCCTGCTCAAAGCCGACCGGTACCGGTATTTGCGCCAACTGTTTCAATTCAACGGCATTCCCCGCTATGTACTGGTGGACAGGAATGGCGATATCCTGTTTAACGGTCACCTTGCGCATGGACATGAAATGATGATTCAGGACGCGCTAAGGTAGAAATGTCATGTCGGTAGAAATAAAATAAAATGAATAGTTTATTATTAGATATTAGCAGTTACAAAAGTAGAGACGGGGCGCGCCCCGTCTCTACCGCCCGGCATGCTTCGGATATTACACCGTGCAGGGCAAACGTGCGAGGGACTGCGCCGGGCAGGGCTGAAAGCCCTGCAATCAATAGCACAGGGCAACGCCCTGTGGATGCCATGCCCCGTATGCAACTAAGCCCTGACAGGGCGAAATTCGGCTATTTGATTCGATGCCGCCCTTTCAGGGCTATGGGGACAGGGTCGCCTCTATTCACAGGGCGTTGCCCTGTGCTAATGACGGCAGGGCTTTCAGCCCTTCACCTGACGGCGCCGCTCGGCGTAGCGTCCACGCTACGTCGGGCTAAAAGCAAAGCTCTTGCTTTGCGATGTATATTTTGCAAGGCTGGAGCCTTGCTTTTAGCCCGGCGTAGTCTGGAGACTACGCCGAGCGGGGTCCCCGGATTTGCTCGAGCGAAGGCTTTCGCACGAATGATTCCCGCCGGATTTGCTCGAGCGAAGGCTTTCGCACGAATGATTCCCGTCGATTTTACTCGAGCGAAGGCTTTCGCACGAATGATTTCCGCCGGATTTGCTCGAGCGAAGGCTTTCGCACGAATGATTCCTGCCGATTTTACTCGAGCGAAGGCTTTCGCACGAATGATTCCTGCCGGATTCACTCGTTCCCAAAAATTTCCGATAACAATTTTATATATTTATTAACATATTAAATATCATTACAATGGAACATTTTATTATTCGCATTAATTTGCATCATTTAAAAAACGAAACTCATGTCGAGTTTAACGAAAACACCGACCGTGTTTTTCTCAAGTACAACCCCCAGGCGCTGGGCATCGGTCCGCTTTACGACCATTACAAGACCGCTTTCGGTCACGAAACGGAAGCGCTTGATTTTATCCGCCGGAGCGAAATCACCCAGAAAATCGCCCGGCAGGACCATGTCCGCGACGGCATTTTCCGCGGACTGGTCGATACCGTCGAAGCCGCCATGCATCACTTCGATGCGGCTTATGTAGAAGCGGCGAACGCAATCAACAACCTCATCAAGCGCTACGGAAACATCTCGAAGAAAACGCTCGACGACGAAACCGCCGCTATCGACGACCTCCTGCGCGAACTCCAGCAACCGGCGCTCGCACAAGCCGTCGCACAGATAGGACTGGGCCTCTGGCGCGACAAGCTGGCGCAGGAAAATACAACGCTCAAGCAACTGATGACGCAGCGTTACGACGAAACCGCCGCCAAGACGCCCTACCGGATGAAAGACGCCCGCCGCGAAACCGACAGGTATTACCTTGCCATCATCAACCGGATAGAAGGCGAACATCTTGCAGGTGTTGCCGTTAATGATGCCTTCGTGCGCGAACTGAACGCCGTTATCGAACGTTTCAAGCACATTCTGGCGCAGGAAATCGGCGAACACAAGCCGAAACCGCTGTATGAATGATGAGTTATGAATGATGAATTATGAGTTGCGCAAAGCGCGGCAAGCATCCCCGCTCGGCGTAGCGTCCACGCTACGTCGGGCATATAGAAATAGGAATAAATTTTTAATATTACGTCAAAATGAACAAAAAGTATTTAACCGTGGCGGCTCTGTCATCCATGATAGCCGTCGCACAGGCCGACGACAAGCCGAACATCATGCTTATCGTCGTTGACGACCTCGGATATTCCGACCTGGGTTGTTACGGAGGCGAGATTAACACGCCCAACTTAGACCAGTTAGCCGGCGAAGGCCTGCGTTTCACACAGTTCTTCAACGGAGCGCGCAGTTGTCCCTCGCGCGCCTCGCTCTTGACCGGCTGTTACCCGCACACCGTCGGCATTACAGGCATGGGTTTAAGCCTGACCGACAACTGCGTAACCATCGCCGAAGCCCTGAAAGGCGCGGGCTACAACACCGCGATGACCGGCAAATGGCATCTCTCCCTCACCCAGGGCATCGGCAATCAGGCCGACCAGATGGCGTGGCTTTCGCATCAGAACACGTTCGGCAACCGCCCCTTTGCCCCGGTAGAAACCTATCCCTGCAACCGCGGATTCGACGAGCACTTCGGCACCATCTGGGGCGTAGTCAACCATTTCGACCCCTTCTCGCTCGTGCATAACACGGAGGCGATTAATGAGGTTTCTTCCGATTTTTACAGCACCGATTACATTACGGACAAAACGATTGACTTAATTGACAGTTATTCGGAAGAGGACAAACCGTTCTTTATGTACGTCGCCTACAACGCTCCCCACTGGCCGTTGCACGCCAAGCCTGCGGATATTGCCAAGTACAACGGCGCGTACGATGCAGGCTGGGACGCCTTGCGGCAAACGCGCTACAACCGCATGGTGGAACTGGACTTGATTGACCCCGCGCAAACGCCTTTCGCGGCAAACGAATCGAACCGCCCGTGGGCAAATGAAACCGACAAGGCTTTCCAGTCCGACAATATGGAAGTGCACGCCGCAATGGTCGATTGCATCGACCAGGGCATCGGACGGATTATTGCCAAGCTGAAAGCGACCGGCAAATACGACAATACAATTATTATGTTTATGTCGGACAACGGCGCGTCGTCGGAAAACTACACTATCGGCGACTTTGACCGCCACGACCGCACCCGCAGCGGACAGACGGTTGTGCACAACGCCGCCGTTCCCGGTTCGGAACTGACCTACAATTACATTGCCAACGGATGGGCGGGTGCAGTCAACACGCCCTTCCGCTACTGGAAAAGGGAATCCTTCCACGGCGGCATTGCAACGCCCCTGATTGTGCACTGGAACAATATCCCCGCCGCCAAGCAGGGAAGCGTCAATCACCAGCCCGGACATTTCATCGACCTGATGCCTACCGTTCTGGAACTTGCGGACGCCTCCTATCCGGCTACTTACAACGGAAACGCCATTCAGCCGCTACCCGCCGAAAGCCGCAGCCTCTTGCCGCTTATCTCCGGCGAAGGCGTATGGAACGGCGAGCGCACGTTTTTCTGGGAACACGAAACCGGACGGGCTGTGCGCGTGGGCGACTGGAAGCTGACCGCATTGACCGGCGGCGGCTGGCAACTGTTCAATCTGGCCGTCGATTATTCCGAAACCAACAATGTAGCTGCGGAATATCCCGCCAGGGTGCGCGAACTGAAAACCCTCTGGAACAACTGGGCGGAAAGCGTCGGCCTGACCGTTCCCGCAGAAATTCCCGATACCGATGTTTATCCATAATTCATTATTCATTACCCAAAAAAATGATTTTATTAGCAGACGGAGGGTCGACTAAGGTCGACTGGTGCCTGACCGGGCAAGGCGCCATCATCAAAAGAGTGTTTACCAGGGGGGCAAATCCTTTTTTCCGTACGGCGGAAGACATCAGCAGTGAAATCCGCTGCGCCCTCGTGCCGGAACTGAAGGATCACCGGATCGACGCCATCTGTTTCTATGGCGCCGGCTGTGCATTTCCGGAAAAAAACGAAATTATCCGGACGGCTATCGCCGAAAATTTCGACGTGAAGCGCATCGAGGTGGGAAGCGACCTCTTCGGCGCAGCCGTCGGACTGTGCGGCCACCGGGCGGGCATTGCCTGCATCCTCGGCACCGGATCCAACTCCTGCTTCTACGACGGGGAGAAGATCGTGGAAAATGTTTCTCCCCTGGGATTTATCCTGGGCGACGAAGGCAGCGGCGCCGTGCTGGGCAGGCTGTTCATCGGGTCATGCCTTAAAAATCAGCTGACGGGCGGATTGAAGGAAGCGTTCCTGGCGTTCATCAAGCTCGACAATGCCGGGATTCTGGACAGGGTGTACCGGCAGCCGCTGCCCAATCGCTTTCTGGCAAGCATTTGCCCGTTCATCAGGGAACATCTCCGGGATGAATCGGTGCACGGCCTGGTGCATGGCGCCTTCGCCGACTTTTTTCGGAGAAATGTGATGCAGTACGATTACCGGAATCACCGGGTTTCCTTTGCCGGTTCCGTGGCCTTCCACTTTAAGGATGTGCTGTGCGAAGTTGCCGACGGGCTGAATATCGAAATCGGAGCGATCGCGCAGTCGCCCATGGAGGGATTGGTCGAATATTATGCATTGCCTTCATACGATATTCATTAACCTTTAAATTTTAAAACGATGATCAAAGCTTTTTTACAGGAGACAGCGCGAGCCATTCCATCGAAACGGATTCATACGGACGAAATGCGTCGCCTGGCATGGGGCACCGACGCCGGCTTTTATCGCCTCATCCCGCAAGCGGTGATTCATTCGGCCGGCGAAAAGGAGATTGTTTCCATCATGAAAGCCGCCCGGAAATACCGTGTCCCGCTGACGTTCCGGGCAGCCGGCACCAGCCTGTCGGGACAGGCGGTGAGCGATTCCGTGCTGGTCGTGGCCGGGAAAAACTGGGAGCAGTACGCGCTGGCCGACAACCGGGAATCGATCCGCCTGCAGCCCGGCATCGTCGGCGAACGGGTCAACGAAATCCTCCGTCCCTTCGGCAGGAGATTTCCGCCCGACCCTGCCTCGATCAAGTCGGCCATGGTAGGCGGAATCGTGCTGAACAATGCGTCGGGCATGAGCTGCGGGATACGGGAAAACAGCCACCGGATGCTGAAAAGCGCCCGCCTGATCCTGTCCGACGGCATGTTGCTCGATACGGGCGACGGGCGCAGCAGAACGAATTTCGCCCGGAGGCGCCCCGAATTTGTCAGGCGCATCCTGGAAATCAAAGACCGTGTCTGCGCCGACCGGCCGCTGGCGGAGCGCATCCGGAAAAAATACGCCATCAAGAACGTGACCGGCCTGAATCTGCTCCCCTTCCTTGAAATGGACGATCCGTTCGACATCATCGCCCACCTCATCGTCGGCTCGGAGGGAACGCTGGCTTTCCTGGCGGAGGCGGAGATGCAGACGGCCGTCGATTTTCAGTACAGGGCCAGCGCGATGCTTTTTTTTGAAGATACGCGGACGGCGAGCGAGCTGGTCGTGGCGCTGAAACAGTCGCCCGTCAGCGCAGTGGAGTTCTTCGACCGGATGGCGCTAAAGTCGGTCGAAAACGACCCGAAGGCAATGCCCGAACTGAAGTCGCTGCCCGGAAAAGCCACGTCGCTGCTGATCAAAATCGAGGCGGCAAGCGAATATGCACTGGCCAGACAGATCTCCGACGTCCAGCGGATTATCGCAAGATTCAACACCCTGCATTCCGTTCGCTTTACAACCGATGCGCGGGAATCGGACGCATACTGGACGCTGCGCGCCGGCATTTTCCCGTCGGTGGGCGGGACGCGGCCGCCGGGAACCACGTGCCTGATTGAAGACGTGGCCTTCCCGATGGAGGTCTTTGCCGATGCCGTGGAAGACGTCCGGAAGATACTGGACGGCAACGGATACCGCGACGCCGTAATCTACGGCCATGCCCTGGAGGGCAATTATCATTTCATCCTCAACCAGGCGTTCGACACGCCGCAGGCCGTGGCGCAGTACGAAAAAATGATGAAGGAAGTGGTCCATCTGACGGTCGACAGATACGACGGCTCGCTGAAGGCCGAACACGGCACGGGACGCAACATGGCGCCGTTCGTGCAGCGCGAATGGGGCGCCGCCGCATACGGCGTCATGCAGGACGTGAAGCGGCTCTTCGACCCGGACGGCATCCTGAACCCGGGCGTGATTTTCAACGACGACCCGGCGTGCCATCTCCGGAACATCAAGCCGCTTCCGGCCGTGCATCCGCTGATAGACAAATGCATTGAGTGCGGATTTTGCGAAGTCAACTGCCTGAGTTGCGGGTTCACGCTCTCGTCGCGGCAGCGGATTGTCGTGCAGCGCGAAATCGCCCGGCTGAGCAGCAGCGGAGAAAATCCCGCGCGGCTGAAGCAGCTGTCGGCCGGTTTCAGCCATGCCGGGGAGCAGACCTGCGCGGGCGACGGGCTGTGCGCCATGTCCTGTCCCGTCGGGATCAATACGGGCGAATACGTGCATTTATTGCGGGAAATGAAAAACGCGGAGCGGACGGTCAACCGGCGTCTCGGGGCGTGGACGGCGGCGCATTTCGGGCTGCTGAGCGCGACGCTGAAGGTGGCGCTGACCGGCGCCAGTGCGGCAAGATCGGCGCTGGGAAACCGGGCGACGGACAGCATCGGACGCGCACTGTACTATGCCGGCGGCGGACGGCTGCCGCTGTGGACGTCGACCCTGCCGAAGCGGGCGAAACGGGCTGACATCCATGCGCAGCCGGAATCGGCGCTGAAGGTCGTCTACTTCCCGAGCTGCCTGAATCAGATGATGGGCAATTCGTACAACGACCCGGAGCAGGTGCCGCTGATGCAAAAGACGGTCGCCTTCCTCAACAAGGCCGGATATCAGGTGATTTTCCCGGAAAACATGCACCGGCTCTGCTGCGGGACGATCTGGGAGAGCAAGGGGATGCCGGACATTGCCGGCAGGAAATCGGAAGAACTGGAGCAGGCGCTGCTGAAGGCTTCGGAAAACGGGCAGTATCCGGTGCTCTGCGACCAGAGTCCGTGCCTGTACCGGATGCGTCATGCCATTCGCGGCGTATCGCTCTACGAGCCGGTGGAGTTTATCGACCGCTTCCTGCTGGACAGGCTGGCGTTTCGGCCGACGGACGAGCCGGTAGCAATCCATGCCACCTGCTCCACGATCAAGATGGGACTGAAGCCGACGCTGATAAAAATCGCGCAACTGTGCAGCACGCGGGTGCTCGTTCCCGAGGAAACGGGCTGCTGCGGCTTTGCCGGCGACAAGGGGTTTTTCGTCCCGGAGATGAACCGGTACGCTCTGCGCAAGCTGCGTCCGCAGACAGAGCGGGCGGGCGTGAAGGTGGGATACAGCAACAGTCGCACGTGTGAAATCGGGCTGAACACGCATACCGGGATTCCGTTTGTGTCGATCATTTACCTCGTAGACCGGTGCACCACAGGAAAGATTTGAGGATTTGAAAATTTGAAAATTGGCGTACGCC
>JAIRZY010000124.1 GCA_031266995.1 Tannerella sp. | reverse complement strand
GTCGTGGCGAACGGCCGCCCCGACGCGGTCACCCTGCACGTCTACAACCTCGCCGGGACGCTCGTCCGCCGGACGACCGTCCCGCCGGGCACGACGCGGCTGTCCGTCGCGACGGGGATCTATGTCGTTACCGATGGCGGCGCGTTCTATCAAAAGATAGTGGTAACCCGTTAGAGGGAGGTTGTAGAGACGCGATGCATCGCGTCTCTACAATCCCGCCACGCACGCCGTCCCGCCGCCCCCTTCCGGCCGAGCCGCGTCATTGCGAACGCAGTGAAGCAATCTGAATACAGCCGCGGCGGAGGGGAAGACTGGATTGCTTCACTGCGTTTGCAATGACGTCGGACGCATGGCGCAGGCTTTAAAATTCAAGATTCAATGATTCATTGCAGAGACGCGAGGCATCGCGTCTCTACCGCCGCACCGGCGATGCATCCGGTTTCCTGATGGACATTTTAAATCATCGAACAGAAGACGGAGACGAAGAACGGGACGGAGAAATCGACCATAATCGCGTGGAAGATGGCGATGAAGGCCATGTCTTTGCCCGAATAGCGGATGATCATGGGCAGCGTCGTGTCGAGCGTGCTGGCGCCTCCGGCGCATATCGGCGCGAGGCGGCCGAAACGGCGCACCATGAAGGAGGCGGTCAGCATGACGAGCAGTTCGCGAATGAGGTTGGCCATGAGCGCGACCGTCCCCAGCTCGGTGGCGGCCTGCACGCCGAGCGCCGGGGCGGCAAGCTCGGTGATGAGTATCGAGGAGAGCGAGTAGTAGCAGAAGCCACTGCCTACGGCCATACATTCGGGCAGGCCCCAGCGGGCGATGAAGAGGCTGGCGAGGGCGGTGGCGGCGAGCGTACCCGCGATGGTGGCCAGGGGGACGAGCAGGAGGCGGGGGCGGACGGAGCGCAGTATCTCGCGCAGCTTGCGGTCGGAGCCGAGGCTGATGCCGACGGCTACCATGAGGACGTAGAGCGCGCCGGCAGTCCAGGCGCCCGTGTCGGCGGTGACCGAGGCGGGCAGCCAGCCGCACCGTCCGGCCACGCAGCCTGCCGCGAAGCAGCCGACGATGATGAATCCCGTTCTCATGCGGCGTTTATTTTTTCCTGAAAAAGAATTTCTCGACGGCGAGCGCTGCCAGGAGGCTGCCGAGGGTGCCGGCGAGGGCGAGGATGAGCGCCTGCGTGCCGAGGGTCGGCAGGTTGCGGACGATGCGGTCGCTCGATCCGACCGAGAGGCCCATGACGAAGAGCAGCACGCAGACGGCGGGCATGATGAGGAGGCTGATGCGCTGCAGGAAGCGCAGGCGACGGAGAAGGTAGCCCGCGCCGACGCCGGCGAACATGATTGCAATCATCAGATATACCACGGGCGGAGGGGGCTATGAGAGTTCGAGCATGCGGAGGATGGGGCGGAGGGCGCGCGCGCGGAGGGCTTCGTCGACGACGATCTCGGGCCGCCCGTCGCGCAGGCAGAGGTAGAGCTTTTCGAGCGTGTTGAGGCGCATGAAGCTGCACTCGTTGCAGGCGCAGGTGCTGTCGCGCGGCGGGGCGGGGATGAATTCTTTCGCGGGGCTTAGCCGCTTCATTTCGTGGAGCACGCCGCTCTCGGTGGCTACGATGAAGCGGGTGGCGGACGACCGTGCGGTGTGCTTCAGCAGGGCGGCCGTGGAGCCGATGAAGTCGGCCAGGGTCAGGACCGTCTGCCGGCACTCGGGGTGGGCGATGAGCTGCGCGTCGGGGTACTGCCGCTTGAGGGCGACGATCTTTTCGAGCGAGAACTGCTCGTGCACGTGGCACGCGCCGTCCCACAGCGTCATGCTCCGTCCCGTGATGCTGTTGAGATAGTTGCCCAGGTTGCGGTCGGGGCCGAAAATCAGCTTCTCGTCCGGGGGAAAGCTGTCGATGATGCGGCGCGCGTTCGTCGAGGTGACGACCACGTCGGAGAGCGCCTTCACGGCGGCCGAGGTGTTGACGTACGAGACGACGGTGTGCTTCGGATGCGCGTCGACGAAGGCGGCAAAGGCGTCGACCGGGCAACTGTCGGCCAGCGAGCATCCGGCCTCGAGGTCGGGCACCAGCACCGTCCGGCCGGGCGAGAGGATTTTGGCCGTTTCGCCCATGAAGTGCACGCCGCACAGGACGATGACCTCCGCCTCCGCCTCCGCCGCCCACTGCGCCAGCGCCAGACTGTCGCCGACGCAGTCGGCCACGTCCTGCACCTCGCCCGCCTGATAGAAGTGCGCCATGATGACGGCGTTTTTCGCCCGGCGCAGCCTGTTTATTTCACTCACATAGTCCATCGTCCGATCCGTCTGTTTCATTATTTCAGTGCAAAAGTACGGCATAAATTCGGGGATACAAAAATTCGGGGAAACGAAACGCACGGTACGTATAAAGAAAACAGTACGTACAGATGGAACACGCCCTGCGCGGCGCAGTCTCCGGACTGCGTCGGGCGTATTCCCGCAAAGCCGCGATGCATCGCGTCTCTACAATCCCGCCACGCACGCCGTCCCGCCGTCCCACCTCTCCCCCGACCCCTCCCCACAAGGGAGGCAGGGCTGTTAAGTTCTAAATAAGATATTCAAGAGTTCTATGCAATCATTAACTTTGCAAAAAACGTTATGAATCTAATCGCATGTTTACAGGCAGTAGAAGTCCCCGCCGTCCTCAGGGATAGCGTTACGGTCATGTGTCGCTGCTGCTGCTCATCATCATGGGCATCCTCGCGGCCGGTACGGTTATCATGAGACAGGCCGTTTTTGCGATAACAGCAGGCCGTATCCGGCAAAGAAGTTCGGCTTCAAGAGCCGGAAAACTCCGTCGCATGTGAGTATCCGCACGTTTATCCGGCCGGTCGATTTTTCCTCCATACAGGCGTCATTCCACAAATGGACGCGCGGTTGTGTGAGTATTGAGCCGGGCGAACGGATAGCCATTGACGGAAAAAGTATCCGCTCCACTGTGAGCGACTGTTCGACGGATTACCGGAATTTTGTATCTCCTGTCAGTCTGTTGCAAACGCGAACAGGTACTGCACGTGGAAAGGCCGGAAAACAGGAAGGGCAATGAGGGACAAACGGTAGAAAACCTGCTCGAAATGCTTGATTTGAAAGATGCCGTGTTCACGCCGGATGCCCTGCACTGTAAAAAACGCTGTAAAAAACCGTAAAAAGCGGCAATCATTACCTGATCAGGGTAAAGGGCAATCAGCCGAAGCTGAAAGCGGCAGCCGGAGAAACCGCCGTCAACAGTAATCCGGTCGCCTTTCACAGGGAAGAAAAAATCTCCGGAGGCCGTCTGGAAATCAGGGAAACCAGTCTTTACAGCCGTCAAAACAGTCTGGACAGGGGCCGGGACAGCATCAGGCTGATTGTGTATGTCCGCCGCGAATTTCTTCGAGGAAACAGGGAACACAAAACGGACAGTTTATATGTCTGCGACCTGCA
>JAIRZY010000103.1 GCA_031266995.1 Tannerella sp. | reverse complement strand
TCGCAGGCGCAGTTCGGGGGAAGAGACGCGAGGCATCGCGTCTCTACAACCCCATACCGGGTTGGACTGCTGACGCAATTTAGACGAAGGGCGGCTGTCCGTAACCCCGGGCTGCGCTGCGCTTGCAGGGGGTTATCCATATATGACGCCTTCCGGCGTAAATTCTTGAGTTTGTGATATTGATGTCATTCTGTTCCTGCTTGTTGCGGCGAAGCGGTTTCCCTGCATTGCTGTTCCACCGAAATACGCACGACGTGCTCACCCCGCGCGGCCCTTTCGCCCCGCTTCGGACGGCACGCGACACCCCGCACGGGACGCCCCTGTGCATCCCGCGTTTCATGTTGAACCTTCAAATCCCTGAATCTCCGGATTTTCTTCAGTCCTTCTTCAACGTAAATACAGGAAGATACAGATAGATTCCGATGAATGACATCAGCAGTCCGCCGATAGTCCCCGCCGCGAGCGGGAACCAGAAGGCTTCGTGCCCGTCCCCGATCATGAAGGGGATAAATCCCAGTACGGTAGAGACAATCGTGAGAAAGATGGGCGTGATCTTCGCATTCCATGCCTTCATATACGCGCGGCGGGGCGGCATGAGGGGCTTGCGTTCGCGTATCCGGTTGTACTCGTTCAGCACATATATGCTGGCGTTTACCGTCACGCCGCACAGCAGCACGAACGATGCAAAGCCTCCCTGGTCAAAATTGAGGCGGAACCAGTAGAACGTGAGGAAGACGCCGATATAGGAGACCGGGATGACGAAGATGATGGCGAGCGGCTGCCGGAGGGAGTTGAACAGGATGCCCGACGTGAAGAAGATGATCACAATGATGAGCAGTAGCAGCAGATACTGCCGGCCGTCGCCCTGCCGCCATGCCCAGTAGTAGCTTTCCGCCCTCGCGCCGTATCCCGTCGGCAGCGTGGCGTTGAACTCCTCGAGCGTACGCTCCTGAATCCGTGCGCCCTGGGTCGAGGCGCCTATATATTCGTACTGCATGCAGAGGCGGTATTGCTGGTCTATCTTGGCGACGCGCTGCGGCATCTGCCCCTTCTCGACCGTCGCCAGCTCCGACAGCTTGCCGGACGACGCGCCGCCCGCGGCATGGAGCGGCATGTGCTGCATGCTCCAAATATCATACTCGTCCGACTGGCGCGACGTGAGCTTCAGGCGCTCCGCTTCGCCGTCTATCACGATGCTGCCCGTGCTGATATCCTTGCCGAAGACGGGATAGAGGGAGGCGAACAGCTCGCCGGGCAGGACGCCGGCCTCGGCCATGCGCGTCCGGTCGAGGTTGAAATAATATTCCTGGTAATCATCCTTGTACCACGAAAATTCCGAGTTGATGACCACTTCCCTTATGCGCCGGTTCTCGAGCAGGGTTGCGCGCAGGCGTTCCGCATGTGTGTACAGCTCGTCGTAATTGTATCCGTGCAGTTCGATGCGATAGTTGCCGGCCGATTCGCGCACGTCGTTGCTGAACCCCTGATCTGCCGGCAGTCCGTATACGCCCCAGCTACCGCCGCCCAGCTCGAGCGCCCGGCTGACGATGCGGCTTTTCAGCGTGTAGGGGAAGCCGCTGCGCTCGCTCTCCTTTGTGAAGAATATCTCGATACGCGCCTGCCGCGCGCTGAAGATGCTCGTCTGGAACTGCCTGATGCCCCCGTTCGTCGTCAGGTATGCCTCCATGCGGCCGACGAGACTGTTCATCTGGCTCAGCGTCGTCCCGTTCGGCATCGAGGCCGTCACCGTCAGCACCGTCTCCTCGCGGTTCGTAAAATAGCTCCCGCTGTATACCTTCTGCACGAAGAGCCGCAGCGAGCCGCCAAGCGCCCGGTCCAGCGCCGGCTTGATTTTCTCCCTGTACATCTCGTTCCCCGCCACTTCGTTGTATCTGTGTATCATGACGGAATCGAGGTGCGAATACGTCCGCCCTCCCTTCATCTCGATCTTTTCGGGCAGCATGAAAACCGGCAGGCCGAAAAGCAGCGCCAGCGCTACGCACGCCCATACCCGCCAGCGGCAGAAGATGCGTATCAGGTGCATATAGAATCGCGACAGGTAGACGGCGATCCGCTGCACGCGCCGCACGCGCCACGCGGCCTGCCGCCGTCGAAACATGCCCATCCGCTCGATCATCGCCGGCACGAAAAACAGCGCGACAAACAGTGATACGGCCAGATTGATGATCACCACCGCTGCGAAGTCCTGCAGGTTGAGGCGTATACGCTCGTCGAGGAAGAAGATGACGGACAGCGCGCCGATCGTCGTCACCGTCGCCGTCAGGATCGGCAGGAAGGCGCTGCGGTCACGGCGGTTCTTGATGTGGTCTGCCATCACGATCGTGTTGTCGATCACGAGGCTGAGCGAGATCGTCACCCCCGCCAGCGAATAGAGCTGCATCTCGAGGCGTAGCAGGTAGTAGAAAATCACGGCGATACACAGATTGACGGTCAGGCTCGTGACGATAAGAAACATGTAGCGCAGATTGCGCGTGATCAGCAGCACGAAGAGCAGGAGGATGAGGACCGTCAGGCCCGTGCGGATGTAGATCTTCCGCAGCTCGGCGCGTATATACTCCGTTGCGTCGTAGCTCGTATGCACCTCGTAGCCGGCTGGCAGGGCGCTGCGTATGCTCTCCATCTCGGCCTTGACGAGGCCGGCAAGCTGTAGCTGGTTGGCCGTCTCGTCGGCGCGAATCGAGATATAGATCGAGTTCAGCCCGTTGATGCGGTAATAGCTGCGCGGCGCCTCCTCACGGCGGACGACGGTCAGCAACTGATCCAGCCGTATCATCTTCCCGTTCCTGTCCGTCACGCTGACGGTTGCCGGGTCGAAGCCTTCGCCCTGCGCGTCGGGAATCAGCGCCAGCCGTATCCACTCGCTGCCGCTCTCGCGGATGCGGCCCGTCCCCAGAAACTCGCGGTTCAGGTAGTGAGAGATTGCTTCCTGTATGCTGCCGACCTGTATGCCCAGCGCCGCCAGTTGCCGGCTGTCGTATTCGAGCCGCCATTCCATCGGCGTGGCGCCGGAGACGTCGATGCGGTACACGCCCGGTATGCCGGCCAGCCGCGGACGGATGCGGTTTTCGGCAAAGCGCTGGATGAAGACCGGCGTCGAGGCGGCGTTGAGCGTGTAGCTCATGAACGGGCGCGAATCCGTATCGTCCGGACGGTTCATCTCGAGCACGGGATAGCTCACTCCCTCGGGCAGCCCCGGCCACGTCTGGCGGATAATCGTCGACGCCTCGAAACGCGCCACGTCTACATCCGTATGGCGGTCAAGCTCCAGCGTCACCGTACCGTATCCGTTGCCCGAGGTGGAACGTATCTCCCTGACCCCGCTGATGCGCGCCAGCATAGCCTCGAGGCGCGACGTCACTTCCATCTCGATCACGCGCGCCGAATTGTTGGGCATGTCGAAGCGGACGGTCAGGCTCGGCAGCGTATACGACGGCGACAGCTTCACCGGCAGCAGCGGGATGAACGAAAGCCCTGCCAGCGCAAGCGAAAGAAAGGCTACAATGACGGTGAAGGATGATGCTCTCATGACGGTGTCGCGTGTTTGTCGTGAGCGGCGTCCGTCGCCGTATCTGCATATCTGTCTCCGAACACGTCCACGGCCTCCTTCTCGCCCGCGATCCAGAGCACGTCGTCGCCCTCGAGCCGCATGTCGGCCGGAAAGCCGGTGATGGAATGACCGTCGCGGTCGATGCCGATGATCATGCACATCGTGCGCTTGCGCGTGTTCAGTTCGCGGACGGTCTTGCCCGCGAGCGCCGAGCCGGCTTCGACGATGTAGTTGGCCAGCACGATGTGGTGCGTCGCCTCGTCCTCGTCCCCGCCCGCCCGGCGATACTTGTCGATGCGGTTCAGGCACGTCTGTATTTCGTCGTCCGAGCCGGCCACGACAAGCTTGTCGAACGGATACAGGCGCACGTGTCCGTCGGGGATGTTGATCTTCTTCGGGCCGCGGATGACGGACACGACGTTGACGCCCGTCACCTGCTTGAAGTTAAGCTCGCCAAGCGTTTTGCCGACGCTCGGCGACGTCTGCGAGACGACGATTTCTTCTATGTGAATATCCTTGTCCAGGAGATCCTTCACTGTCTGCTTCCTGACGGCCGTCATCTGCTCCTCCATGCGCTCTTTCCTGTTCAGGTTTTCGAAGAATACCCGCTCGATGCGGCGCGACTGCTTCTTGACCGTCTGCGACCAGACGATGAACGCCACGATCAGCATCGAGACGATGAAAAGCGCCGCCGTCGCGTGGGGAAACAGCGGCACGAGCGCCGCCAGCACAAGCGTCAGGCAGATGAGGTAGCGGGCGACGGTCAGCATCATAAGCCCGGTGCGGTTCAGCCGGTTGTCCGTCCACAGCTTCCTGAACTCGCGCGACCTGGTTCTGCGGACGACCAGCGTGCGCAGAAACGGCGCAAGGGCCAGCACCGTAGCGGTCGCCACGATCAGCCGCCCCCACAGCGAAGGCATCTCGCTCAGCACCCACGGACGGAAAAAGCGGCCGGAGATGAAGAGGATGGACAGGCAGATAAGCGTGTAGGTGACGACGGTGCGAAGGACTTTTTTCAGCAGCAGGTTCCAGTCGGACTTGCGGTTGACGGTCGCCTCGTAGCCTTCCGACGAGTAGCCTTTCAGCAGGCGTTCCCACTTCGCCGGGACGCGCCGTTCGAGCATCGAATAGACCGGCGTCGAAGCCTTGATGAAGTATGGCGTCCCGAAAGTGGTAAGGGTCGACACGGCCACGATGACGGGATAGAGAAAGTCGTCGATCACGCCCAGCGAGACACCCAGTGTGGCGATGATGAACGAGAACTCGCCGATCTGCGCCAGGCAGAATCCCGACTGCACGGCCACTTTCAGGCTCTGCCCCGACACGGATACGCCCAGCGTGGCGAAAAAGAGGCGGCCGAACACGACGATGCCGCTTATGATCAGTATGGTGCCGATATGCCCGGCGATGATGTCCGGCACAATCATCATGCCTACCGACACGAAGAAGACGGCGCCGAACAGGTTCTTCAGCGGCTCGACCAGATGCTCGATGCGCTTCATCTCGACCGTCTCGGCCAGAATGGAACCCATCACGAACGCCCCGAGCGCCGACGAGAAACCGGCCGACGAGGCGAACAGTACCATGCCGAGACACAGCCCGATGACGACCACCAGCAGCGTCTCGTTGTTGAGATACTGCTGGAAGCGCTTCAGCAGCGTCGGAATCAGGTAGATGCCGACGATGAACCATATCAGGAGGAAGAAAACGAGCACGATGATGTTTTTGACCAGCTCCATGCCCTCGAACTGCCGGCTGACGGCGAAGGTCGACAGCAGGACCATCATCACGATGGCGGCAAGGTCTTCCACGATCAGCATGGCGAACACGATGCCGGCGAACTTCTGCTTCTGCTGCCCCGTGTCGGTCAGTGTCTTGATGATAATGGTGGTCGACGACATCGAAATCATGCAGCCCAGGAAGATGCTGTTCATGCTCGACCAGCCCATGAGCTGCCCTGCGATGTATCCGATGGCAATCATCGAACCCAGCGCGAAAACGGACGCAACGAACGCCGTGCCGCCCACGCTCATCAGTTTCTTGAAACTGAACTCCAGACCCAGGGCGAAGAGCAGAAAAATCACCCCTATCTCGGCCCAGATGTTGATGTTGGAAGGGTCGGTGATGGACGGGAAGAACACAAAATTAGGCCCGGCCAGAAAACCCGCCACGATGTAACCCAGCACGACAGGCTGCTTCAGCCACTTAAAGAGAATCGTCACCGCGCCGGCCGTAATCAGTATCAGCGCCAGGTCGTGAACAAGAGGTGGCAGGTGTCCCATTGAGTGAAAGGTTTTGAAGCTCCCGAATCCCGAAGAATCTTTATTCCGTGTCGCCGTCGATCCCCGTGACGCCCACTACCTCGATTTCGAACGCCAGCGTCGAATGTCCGGGGATTGTACCGCTGCTTCCGCTTTGTCCGCTCGTGCCGTAGGCGAGCTGCGCGGGGAGCCATATTTCCCATTTGTCGCCTTTTACCATGTGCTGGAGAGCGACCGTCCAGCCGTCGATCGGGATGGGAGGATTGTATCCCGTATAGGAGTCATACGTCGAGGCGCCCGTGCTGAGCGCAAAAGTGACCGGCGCGCCGTCGTCGAAGAGCCTGTGATCGAAAACGTGATCTTTCTCAATCCCCAGCTCACTGTTGCCGGCTACGAACCATCCTTTGTAGTAGACCTTGACCTGGCTGGTGTAGTAGACCGTCTTTGTCCCGCTGCCCTTTTCGATCACGCGGTAGTAGATGCTGCCGTTGTCGCCGGGCGATTTGATTTCGGTAAATTCGGGATTGCGGGCGATGTCGTTCAATGCCTGTTCGTTGGCGCTCTTCCACACGTCGAGCACATTTTCGCCGTTCTCGTCGTCGCTGCACGACGCGGCGAAGAAAAGCGGCAGCAGCGCCCATATCCACACGGCCCGGCCCGCTTTCGCAAGGGCGCACGGACGTGCATTTGTTCTGTTTTCGGATGTTGAATAGTTGTTCATATCATTGACTGTTTACTCGTTGATTGCGGTATCATACTGTTTTCCATGTCTCGTCCTGCTCCTGCTGCAGCCTGTACAGCAGGCCGCTCATGCTCACCTTCCCGGCGATGATGCCGTGCAGGCGGTCGACGGGTACGCGCTCCTGCCGCATCGTGTCGCGGTAGCGGATGGTGACGGCGCCGTCGTCGAGCGTCTGGTGGTCGACGGTGATGCAGTATGGCGTCCCGATGGCGTCCTGACGGCGGTAGCGCTTGCCGATGGAGTCTTTTTCGTCATACTGGCAGCGGAAGTCGAAGCGCAGCAGGCGCAGGATTTCGGCAGCCTTTTCGGGCAGGCCGTCCTTGCGCACCAGGGGCAGTACGGCCAGCTTGACGGGTGCAAGCACGTCGGGCAGTTTCAGCACGACGCGCGTCTCGCCGCCTTCGAGCGCCTCCTCGCAGTAGGCACCCACGAGCAGGCTGAGAAACATCCGGTCGACGCCGATGGATGTCTCGATGACGTAGGGCGTGTAGCTCGCATTCAGTTCGGGGTCGAAATACTGTATCTTCTTGCCGGAATATTTCTCGTGCTGGCTCAGGTCGAAGTCCGTGCGGCTGTGGATGCCTTCTACTTCCTTGAATCCGAAGGGCATCTCGAACTCGATGTCGGTCGCGGCATTGGCATAGTGCGCCAGCTTGTCGTGGTCGTGGAAGCGATATTTCGCGTCGCCCAAGCCCAGCACCCTGTGCCACTTCATCCTGAAGGCTTTCCAGCGGGCGAACCACTCGAGTTCCTCGCCCGGGCGGACGAAGAACTGCATCTCCATCTGCTCAAATTCGCGCATGCGGAAGACGAACTGCCGGGCGACGATTTCGTTGCGAAATGCCTTGCCGATCTGGGCGATGCCGAACGGTATCTTCATCCGCCCCGTTTTCTGCACGTTCAGGAAGTTGACGAAGATGCCCTGCGCCGTTTCGGGGCGGAGGTAGACCTTCGTGGCGCCGTCGGAGGTCGAACCCATCTCGGTGGCAAACATGAGGTTGAACTGGCGCACTTCCGTCCAGTTGCGCGTGCCGGAGACGGGGCAGACGATCTCGCAGTCGACGATCAGTTGGCGCAGCGCCTCGAAGTCGGAAGCGTTCAGCGCGGCGGCGAAGCGGGCGTGCACCTCGTCGCGCCGCGCCTGCTGCTCGATGATGCGCGCGCTGGTGGCGCGAAACTGCCGCTCGTCGAAGGCGTCGCCAAACCGGCGGGCGGCCTTTTCGATTTCTTTCTGAATCTTCTCGTCCATCTTCGCCAGATGATCTTCGATCAGCACGTCGGCGCGATAGCGTTTCTTGCTGTCGCGGTTGTCGATGAGCGGGTCGTTGAAGGCGTCGACGTGTCCCGACGCCTTCCAGACGGCCGGGTGCATGAAGATGGCGGCGTCGATGCCGACGATGTGGTCGTGGAGCAGCGTCATGCTGTCCCACCAGTATTTTTTGATGTTGTTTTTCAGCTCCACGCCGTTCTGACCGTAGTCGTACACCGCGCCCAGCCCGTCGTAGATTTCGGACGAGGGGAATACGAAACCGTATTCCTTGCAGTGGGAAACGATTTTTTTGAATACATCCTCTTGATTCATAAGTTTCTTTTTATTTTATCGGGACAAAGATACGAAAAAAACGGTAACGCGGGATATATCCTGCCGGATTGCGTCCCGTCGGGACCGTACGGACTCATTCCGCAAGCGCAAAATGACTTTTCATCTCCGAAATCATTCTTTCATAATCCGGCTCGACGTCCTCTTTCCCGACGATAAAGCGTTTTAAATCTCCAATAAGCTTTTTAATATGAATGGTGCTTTTCCGGTTTACGTCCTGCAGGAGCAGAAGGCCGTGCGAATCCTCAACAATCTCATATCCGCCGGCAGCATGAAAAGACATGACCGTCGGCATCTTTTTAAGGCTTTTGATAATATCCACATTGCCAAATGTCGAAGCGCGAAAGATCATGGAAACAAGCACGGTTTCGGTATCAATGTTGTTTGAAAAAGGATTTTTCGGACTGGTAAAGGCCGCTTCTTTGATCATCGCGTCTGCGGCGGGAAGCAGCGATTGAACGTCTTCACCGGTGATACGGGACATCAGGTCTTCTTCGGCGCGGTCCATTTGAGCCAGGGCTTTTAAGGCGTAAAGCCTGTGCTTTGCGTCAAAAGATTCCGTCTTGAAAACGGAGTAAAGCGCTTTAGCCTCCCGTGTCATTATAATGGCATAGCAGCCGAGTTCATACGGGAGATTATTTCCCGTAATATAGTTTAAAACTTTATCAAGACCTGAAGTCGATTCCAGAAAATTCATATACTTGTCGATTTCAGACTGTTTCAGGGATTTTTTCAACAGGCTGAGGGAAAACGAATGGAACACGTCGAAATATTCGTTCGTAAAGATCTGCGATGCAAATTCGCCATATTTATCCTTCATTGCGATCTCCTTCATCATCGAGCGGTAATAGGGCAATTGCCCTTCTGCTTCAGGCCTGTACCTGTCTCCGAACAGAATCTGCATGTTAAACAGCTTTTGCTGGACGGCGATCAGACCGACATTCTTCTTGCCGTCGTCCGATGACTTCATGCGGCTGATCTTTTTTAAACCGGTTCTGGAGAAATACTCCATAATATCAAAAAGCTGTTTTGATATTTCGGGACATTCCCGGCCAATACCAAATACAGTCGATTCAAAATGCGATACAAACGCATTCTGAAGAAGCACGGAATCTATGCGGTCATAGATGTCGGACAGGAAGGCTAAAATCTTGTCCCGCGTGTCAACCCTTTGATCAACATTTGACACCAGGTAAAAAAGTTCCAGACTTTTTATATAAACCTCCCTGAACTCATGTCCGTCGACGTATTTCCCGGCATTGAGTATGAGGTCTTTGATCTGTTCCGCGTCTTTCAGGAAAGAGTCTATTGTTTCGGCAAGATAGCGGCCTGCCTCTATGGGAGGCATTGCTCTGCAAGTATTATACAGGCTTATGAGTTCTCTGAGCTTCATGCGGCTGCGTGCTTCGGGGCCGATGCCGTCCGTCGGGTGATTTTGCCATTTCGGATATTTCATTTCGCAAAGATCGCGCACGGGCACGTGATATGCAAATTTATTTTACTTCATTTCTATTATATATGGGCGCGGGGACAGGGATTGCGCAAAAATGCGCCAATACTTCTCAAGAGATGAAACCTCCTTCTCAAGAAACAGAAACATCTTCTCAAGAAACAGAAACATCTTCTCAAGAAACGGAAACATCTTCTCAAGAAGCAGAAGCATCTTCTCAAGAAACAGAAACATCTTCTCGAGAAACAGATGCATCTTCTCGAGAAACAGAAACATCTTCTCGAGAAACGGAAACATCCTCTCGAGAAACGGAAACATCCTCTCGAGAAACAGAAGTATCTTCTCGAGAAACAGAAGTATCTTCTCGAGAAACGGAAACATCTTCTCAAGCTATAGCGACCGTTTTTCGCATGTTTTGCAGTCCGGCGGGCGGATTTCTGCTCCGTTCGCATGAGGCGGGGGCGCGGTCGCCGGCGAAATTATTTCTTAATCAAGTTCATGAATTCCTCCCGCGTCTTGGCCTGTTGAAAGAAGCCGGTGAAGTCTGAGGTTGTCGTCAGCGAGTTTTGTTTTTCGACACCGCGCATCTGCATGCACATGTGTTGGGCTTCGACGACGACCATGACGCCCAGCGGATCGAGTGTTTTCTGGATACATTCCTTGATTTGCAGCGTCAGGCGTTCCTGTATCTGCAGCCGGCGGGCGAAGATGTCGACCACGCGCGGGATTTTGCTCAACCCGGTGATGTACTTGCGCGGGATGTAGGCGACGTGTACTTTTCCGAAGAACGGCAGGAGGTGGTGCTCACAGAGCGAATAGAAATCAATGTCTTTGACGATCACCATCTGCCGGTAGTCTTCTTCGCGAAACATGGCCGCGGCCAGCACCGCCTCGGGGTCCTGCCCGTATCCCTGGAGCATGAACTGCATCACGCCCGCCACGCGCTCGGGCGTCTTCAGCAGTCCTTCGCGCTCGACGTTTTCGCCCAGCAGCGCGATGATCCGGCGGTAATGGCCGGCGATTTCTTCCTTCAGGCGCTGCGGCCCGGATTCGTTTACGTCCATTTCGTCCGGCGGCGCGGTCAGTTCAGCGCGATGCGTATTTCCTCGCGGAACACGCTGATTTCATGTTTGAAGGCGGGGAAGGCGCCGCTCAGTCTGTACTTCGTCGACAGCGCTTCTTCGTAGGACGTGAAGTCGCCCACGCGAAGGCGCCAGAACGGGGCCGTATAATTGACGTATGTCGGCAGGTCGGAATAAAGCGTGTTGATCTGGCTCTCCCTGTCGAAAGCCTCGTCTTTGGAACGGCGCTGATTGTTACCCGAAAAGACCTGCACGCGATAGCCCTGCATGAGCAGGAACCGTTTGCCGTTTTCCTCCTCTATCCTGGCGTCCGGCGGGAGCATCCCGACGAGCTGCCGCACGGCCGCGGGCTGGTGGATGACGACCGTGCCCTTTCCCTCCTCCACGCCCGTCAGGGAGTCGAAGATCGGATTTTGGGCCGCCAGCCCGCCGCCGCCGCTGCATACGAGGACGGCGGTCAGTATGTAACAGTGATGCCGTTTCATTTTGATGCTGTTTAGAAGGCTTCGATGATCGGCATGAATTTGTCGACGCTCAGCGATGCGCCACCGATCAGGCCGCCGTCTACGTCGGGATTGGAAAACAGCTCCCTTGCGTTTCCCGCATTGCAGCTTCCGCCGTAGAGGATGGTCGTGTTTTCGGCCACTGCGTCGCCATATCGTCCGGCGATGGTCTGCCGGATGTGCGCGTGCATTTCCTGCGCCTGCGCGGCGGTAGCCGTTTTGCCCGTGCCGATCGCCCAGACGGGTTCGTATGCGAGGACGATCTGGCCGAAGTCGTCGGCCGCGAGGTCGAAGAGCGATTCCCTGATCTGTGCGTCCACGACTTCAAAATGCACGCCGCCCTCCCTTTCCGCCAGCACTTCGCCGATGCAGAAGATGGGTTTCAGGCCGTTTGCCAGCGCCAGCTCCACTTTCGTCTTGAGGATGGCGGGCGTGTCGCAATAGTATGCCCTCCGTTCGGAATGTCCCAGAATCACGTATGCAGCGCCGGTCGAGGCCACCATTGCGGCAGACACTTCGCCCGTGTAGGCGCCGCCGACCTTGTCGGCCGCATTTTCGGCGGCCACGGCGATACGCGCCGTGTCGATGGCGGCGGCAATACTTGCCAGATGCGTGAACGGCGTGGCAATCACCACGTCGCAAACCGTCGCCTTACCTTTCAGCGCCTCGTCCAGCTCCCTGGCCAGCGCCAGTCCTTCCGGCAGGGCGGTATTCATTTTCCAGTTTCCCGCCACAATTTTTCTTCTCATAGTCAGATAATATTTAATTATTTACAGTTCAATTTCGCTTCAATGCCCGATTCCTGAAAAAATCGTATACCCAAATCAGCAGCAAAGGTAACGCAAAAGCCAATACAATGTACAGCCAGAAGCGGTCTTTTTGCGACGCCGGGGCCGGAACCCATTTTTCGTCATCCCCGAATTCGAGGACGTAATCCCGGTGGCTGGCCGCGATGGTGGCGATTTCTTCCGGCTCGGGCATATCGTTGTGATGCCATTTCCCCAGAATCGTGCCCTCCTCCAGCACCACCAGGCCGGGATTGGAGCGAATCATCGTCTTGAGCGTTACGTCGTCGGCGATGAGAAACGGGTAGTCCGCGCCCGTGTCTTTTTTCCATTCCGCAACTTCCCGTTCCGACGAGCCTGTGGCGCAATAGAATACGAATCCGTCCGTTTCCCGCGTGAAATCGTATAGATTGTTGATTTGCGCGGCATGTTTCTCGCTCGCCTTTTCTATTTTCGGCGCCACGAGCAGCAGCACGATTTCGGGCCGCTGCAGCAGTTGCCCGGCCACATTCTCGTTCTCCGTGTCATACAGTTCGAACGAGCCGATCCGGGGAATGAATCCCGGCTTCACAAGCTTGGCATCCACGTAAGTCCACCTCGAATCGCCCAGCGGCGATTCTTCCAGCGAAAATTCCTTCCGTACGCCGTCTTTCTCGTAGACGAAACTGTATTCATCCTGCGGAGCATCGGCCGGGACCTCCATCATCTTCGGTATGTTTCCCCCGACCTTGTATGGCCGGAAATCGACGATCGGCAGATGCGCATAATTCCAGTAGCAGAAGCCCATACAGAAAAAATATGCAAATACGGGCACGAACCACTGCGCCCTCCGCGTGTAGACCGGCATAAGGTATTTCCTGAAAACGAACACTATAATCGCCGTCGCCAGCAGCACCGCGTTTTTATAGAAAGTCTGCCAGTTGGTGAGGATGAGCGCATCGCCGAAACAGCCGCAGTCCGCCACCGGATTGTACAGTGCGAGATAGAGAGTGAGTGGCGTCATGATGCCCATAAACACCAGTACGCCAAGCGTGACCCATTTGCGGTAGACGGCCAGCAGCAGGCAGGCGCCCAGCGCAAATTCGATCGCCGAGAGGCTGAACGAAAGCAGCATCTCGGCCCACGAAAAATAACCCATCCCGAACGATTCCAGATATTCTCCGATCTTGATGGCCGAGCCTGTCGGGTCGATGGACTTGACCGTTCCCGAAAAGATAAAAACCGCCCCGATCAGTACGCGGCTACATTCTGTTATGATTTTCAGAGTTTTGTTCATGATTCTCCAAATTCAAGTTTAATTAAACCAAATAATGCGTAATTGACCATATCCATATAGTTGGCGTCTATGCCTTCCGATACGAGCGTCCGGCCCTGATTCTCCTCGATTTGCTTTGTGCGATATATTTTAGTGAGGATCAAATCGGTATACGAGCTGATGCGCATACTTCGCCACGCTTCGTCATAATCGTGGTTTTTGGCATACATCAGTTCTTTCGTCCCGGTCATGAACCGGTCATACAGCGCCAGCGCCTCGTGCACATCCATTTCCACGCCGGGAATCGAAGACCCTGACGACAGTTGAATCAGGCCGATAATCCCATAGTTGACGATAGCGGCAAATTCGGATTTGATGCCCTCGTCTATCATGCTGACGCCTTTCATCTGGAGGCTTCGGATACGGTTCGCCTTGATAAATATCTGATCGGTAATAGACTGCGGGCGCATGATACGCCATGACACACCATAGTCGTTCAATTTTTTTTCAAAAATATCACGGCAAAGGCGAATCACCGTCTCAAATTGCTGCTTCGTATCCATCTCGCTTATATTCCTTTATGTCGATAATGCCGATAACCTGTGGCCGTGTCGGGCGTCCGGAGCAATGATCCCGTCTCCCGTCGTTTATGTAAATTCCCTTACGAACAGCGAAGTGAACGCCCGACTTGAAGTATCGTCGAGGAGGTGATGTTGTTCATCTTGCATAACTGGCTGAGTGATATGCCATGCTGGCGTGCGATTGAACTTAGCGTGTCACCCCGTTTCACTCGGTAATATATCGCCATTTTCGCCGCATCGTCCGTTTCCGCTACGCTGTCATTCTCGCTATCGTTCGGGGCAGGAGCCGCCGCCACCGTTACTTCGGCGTTTTCCGGTTCGCCATTCTGCGTGGGAGCCGCTTCAGTGCGCTGAGGTTCTGCGATCTGCGCAGATTCTGTTTCGGCGGTTTCTGCTTTTACTTCCCTGGCAGCCCGGTAGCATATTTGTTGTCCGGCGTCGATCTTGCTTGTCGCGTAGATATTATTCATCTTGCACAGCGCGTCGACGGTTATGTTGTATTTCCGGGCAATCGAGCTTAGTGTTTCTTTGGGTTGAACTTCGTGATACAGCGCTTTTTGTGCAGTCGAATCGTGAGGCGAAATGCCGGTTGCCGTTTCGCTTGCGGCCGTGCTGTCCTCTTTTTCCTTTTTCGTCTTGTCGACGGTCGTGCCGCAACGAAGCGTTTGACCGATGCGCAGTGTCGAGGTGCGTGTCAGGCCGTTCAGACGACACAGCTCGGCCACGCTCGTACGATACATCAATGCGATCTGGCTCAGCGTCTCTCCCTTTTTAATTCGGTGATAAACAATACGTTCGGATGTGGATGTGTAAATATTGCCTCCCCGGTTGAAGTTGTTTTTATATACTACGTAGTAGGGTTCGCGAACCGTACCTTCCTTGAAATCAATGATATTATTAGGATTGATTGCCTGTCCTAAAAAGCGTGTTTCGAAATGTAGATGAGAACCTGTCGAACGTCCCGTATTACCGCCCAGCCCGACAGGTGTACCGGCACGCACGATGTCGTTTTCCGCTACTAAAAATTTCGACAGATGGCCGTATATCGTTTCCAGTCCATTGGGATGGCGAATTACTAAATAATAACCGTATCCTCTTCTTTCATATCCCTTTATTCTAATTTTCCCTTCGAATGCCGCACGAATCGTATCGCCTTTCTGCACTTTCAGATCAATGCCTTTGTGCATGCGACGGCGGCGGGGGCCATAGTCCGAAGTGACTTTTAGAGGTTGATCAATGGGAATAATAAACGACTGACAGTTAATACGGAATGAGTCCGGAAATTCCACCTCCCTGTCTTTCGTACGGAAAGGATTCACCCAGAGCGTATCCCATGAACCGTACAATTCGTCGGCAGGATACAGCAAGGCTTCCGTTTCCACCAGATCGTCGTATGAAATGTAGTCGATGACTGTCAATGCCTCCGAAACCAATGGCGCTGCCACCCCGACGTGATCCGCCATCAGGTTGGATACCTGCTCGTCCAGTAATTGCATTTGCAGGGTTGTTTTATTTGTCTGGTCAAATGTCTTTTTTTCAGGATTTTGTCCCTTTGCCCCGGCCAGTGTCAGAAGACAGCAAAACATCCCCAACCATATTCTTATCTTCATCTTTAAATATATTTTTCGCTATGTTAGAAGCCAAAAGCACGATTTCATCGTGGTTTTAAACTCAAAAAAACGCCCAAATATCTACATTTTCATTGTATCTGCCAAATTAATTAACAAAAATCCATTTTTGAGAGTGTGGGACCTGTTTTAATTGGGCTGTATATTTCATTGGAAATAATCTATTTATATGAGAAATATGTTTTATAACATATTTTTCTGTGCGGTTAAATATTCTATATTTTCTGATTTATTTCCGGCAGAATATGTTTCTTTATACGGAAATCCATTTATTTGCAGAATCAAATACATTAAATAAAGGATGAAGTTTTATTCAAAAATAGATATTCCTCCGTCGCCCGTGCGCGTCTCGTACGGCAAGGAGATGATGTCGATCGGCTCCTGTTTTGCCGAAAGCATTGGACGCATGTTGGTTGAAAGCAAATTCATAATGGATTTGAATCCATTTGGCGTGTTATACAATCCGGCGTCGATCGCTCTTGCTGTCACCCGGCTACTTCATCCGGCGGAGCAGTCGACCGGCACGCTGTTTCATCATGAAGGGGTTTTCCACAGCTTTGAGCATCATGGCAGTTTTTCCGGCGTGTCGGAAGCGGACTGCCTGCGTATAATCAATGAACGGTTATCCGTTTCGGCCTCCAATATTCTTAAGATAAAGCTGCTATTCGTCACGTTCGGCACATCGTGGTTTTTCCGCCTCAAAGAAGACGGCCGGGTCGTTGCCAATTGTCATAAAATGCCGGCCGGAATGTTCGAACGCGAACGGCTGACCGTCGAAGCGATTACGGACGAATGGATATCGGCGCTATCCGCATTGTGGACTGTAAACGAGGAGGTAAAAGTTATTTTCACCGTCAGTCCCATACGTCACTGGAAAGACGGTGCACACGAAAACGCGCTGAGTAAATCCATTCTTCTGCTGGCCGCGGATGCATTGCAGGTGCGTTATCCCGGACGGGTTTTCTATTTTCCGGCCTACGAAATCATGATGGACGAACTGCGCGATTACCGCTTTTACGCCGAAGACCTGTTTCATCCTTCGGATACGGCTGTCTGTTATCTTTTTGAGCGGTTTGCCGACACGTTTATGGACGCCGAAACGCGCATGTTGCTCACGGAAGTAAACGAAGTGCGAAAAGCGTTTGTGCACAAACCGCTCTATCCTGAATCCAAGTCGTATACGAATTTTATGGCACAAACTTTGTTAAAAGCAGAACAACTCAAAACGAAAATACCTTATATTTGCTTCGGAAATGAAACGGGAAAGTAGAATTATTGCGGAAGCAAGCATTGAGGGAGAGGTAAATTGCTATGAGATATACTATTAATGAGATTGCAGGTATCATTGAGCCTGCAGAAGCCGTTTTACGGAATAACTGCGTGATTGAGCATTTGCTGACCGACAGCCGGACGCTTTCATTCCCCGAGTCGACATTGTTTTTCGCTCTTAAAACCAGTTCGAACGACGGACACAAATACGTCGCCGAACTGTATCATTTGCGTGTGCGAAATTTTGTGGTGACGCGGATGACGGCAGAATTAAGGAATATGGCAGATGCCAATTTCCTCGTTGCGGACAATGTCCTGGAGGCGCTCCAGCATCTGGCAGCGCATCACCGGAAGCGGTTCGACTTTCCCGTGATCGGCATCACGGGGAGCAACGGGAAAACGGTTGTGAAAGAACTGCTGTACCAGATATTGCAAAACGACTTCAACATCGTGCGCTCGCCGCGAAGCTTCAATTCGCAGCTTGGCGTACCGCTGTCAGTCTGGCAAATGAATGCGAAACATACGCTGGGTATCTTCGAGGCTGGCATCTCGCAGCCTGACGAAATGGAAAACCTGCGCCAGGTGATCGCGCCGACTATCGGCATCCTCACGAACGTGGGCAAGGCGCATCAGGAAAACTTCACGTCTGCGGCGCAGAAATGCCAGGAAAAGCTGTCGCTCTTCAACGGTTGCGAATGTATTATCTATAATGCCGACGACGAATTCGTTTCAAACGCGCTGGATACGGCATGTCTGTCTCAGAGGGGGCTGGGGTGGAGCCGCGTCAACCCGGATGCGCCGCTGTTTGTCCAGTCTATTGACCGGAAGGAGAATACGACCGAAATGCAGTGCGTCATGTTCGGTGTTACACGCAGGCTCGAGATTCCGTTTACGGACGACGCCTCCATCGAAAACGTCATACACTGCGCAGCCCTGGCGCTATACATCAAGCCGGCCATTTTGAACCATCTGGAAATATTCTCGAAGCTGGAACCCGTTGCCATGCGTCTCGAAGTCAAAAAAGGCATCAACAATTGCCTGCTAATCAATGATACGTATAATTCGGACATCAACTCGCTGGATATCGCGCTCGACTTCCAGCAAAGCCGGCGGGGGCGGAAAAAGATGAAAAGCGTCGTCATCCTCTCGGACATACTGCAGACGGGGATTATGCCCAAATCGCTGTACAAGAGGGTAGCGGAACTGCTTCGCCAGAAAAAGACAGACCGCCTCATCGGCATCGGGCACGACCTGAAGCAGCACGGCGCCATGTTTGAGATGAAAAGTGAATTTTACCTTACGACCGATGAATTTCTCCGCTCGCCATCCCTCAAATCGCTTCAAAACGAACTGATTCTGATCAAAGGCGCGCGCACGTTTCACTTCGAGCGCATCACGGAACGGCTGGAAGAAAAAGTGCACGAAACCATCCTCGAAGTGAATCTGGACGCCCTTGTCCATAACTACAAGTATTTTCGTTCGCGCCTGCAACCCGGCGTCAGGATGGTCTGCATGGTGAAAGCCTTCGGCTACGGTGCGGGAGCGTACGAGCCGGCAAAGACCCTACAGGATCATCATTGCGATTATCTGGCAGTAGCCGTTGCCGACGAAGGCCGCGAGCTGCGCCGTGAAGGCATATCCATCCCCATCATGGTGATGAATCCCGAATTCAGCAGTTTCAACAATCTGTTCGAATACCGTCTGGAGCCGGAAGTATACAGTTTCAGTCTGCTGGACGCGCTGGCGAAAGAAACCAAACGGCGCGGCATCACGTCGTATCCCATTCACATAAAAATAGACACCGGCATGCACCGGTTAGGCTTCCGGCCGGACGATATACCGGAGTTGTGTCGCAGGCTGGAACGCCAGAGCGGACTGCATGTTTGCTCCGTATTTTCTCATCTGGCGGGAAGCGATTCGTCCGTGCACGACGGCTTTACGCGGCAGCAGGTGCAAACCTTCGCTACGGCAGCCACGCAGTTGGAAGACGGGCTGGAGCATCCCGTCATCAAGCATATCCTCAATTCGGCCGGCATCGAGCGCTTCCCCGAGTATCAGATGGACATGGTGCGGCTCGGCATTGCCCTGTACGGCATCGGCGTGGCCGACGATTCGAAGCAGTTGCAGACCGTCAGCTCACTGAAAACCATCATACTGCAAATCATTAATGTGCCGCCCGGCGACTCGGTAGGCTATGGGCGCAACCGCCGTGTCGACCGCGATTCGCGCATCGCCTCCATTCCCATCGGCTACGCCGACGGACTGCGCCGCAGCCTCGGCAACGGCAACGGCGAAGTCGTCATTCGCGGCAAACGCTGTCCCGTCGTCGGCAATATCTGCATGGACATCTGCATGATAGACGTGACGGATACCGACGCGCGGGAAGGCGACGAGGTGGAAATCTTCGGGCGGCAGATGCCCGTGACCGAAGTAGCCGAAAAAGCGGGTACGATACCGTACGAGATTCTTACAGCCGTTTCGCCGCGGGTCAAGCGCGTGTACTACAGGGAATGACTGCGCAGGCCGAAGGCGTCCGAACTGTTATCCGTGCTGCGAACGGGCGCGCCGCGCAAAACGGCGCTCTGCCATCTAAAGATTCTGAAAAGCCATGAAAAGATTCCGTATCTCGGTCTTCATCTGGTTGATACCTATCAGGCCGCCCGAAAATCCCGTCGACTGGCTGCGGACTTCGCATTTCAGTTCGTCCGGCCCGGTGACGGTTGTGCAGACGGATATTTTAAAGTATTTCGCCATCGCACCCAGCAATATACGCTTCGTGCGGCTGCCCTTTTCGAAAATCACCTGTCCGCTTTCGCCGCCTTTCAGCTTGTAGCCCCAGCTTGCCAGCAATTCGTTGACTTTCCGCTCCAGTTCTTCTTTGGAGATCCCTTTGTAGACGTGCCGGAACATTTCCGGCGTCGCCAGTTCATTTCCTGTAAATCCCATTTTATTATCGGTTTAAAAAGTTATTCCCATTCAATCGTGGCAGGAGGTTTGGAACTGATGTCGTAGACCACGCGGTTGACGCCTTTCACCCTGTTGATGATTTCGTTCGACACTTTGGCCAGAAAATCGTACGGCAACTGCGCCCAGTCGGCCGTCATTGCGTCCGTCGAAGTCACGGCGCGCAGGGCGATGGTATTGTCGTACGTCCGCTCGTCGCCCATCACGCCGACCGACTGTACCGGCAGAAGGATGGCGCCGGCCTGCCATATACTGTCATACAGGCCCCACTCGCGCATCAGCGAGATGTAGATATCGTCTGCGTCCTGCAGGATACGCACCTTTTCCGCCGTGATGTCGCCCAGTATGCGGATGCCCAGGCCCGGGCCGGGAAACGGATGGCGCCTGATCAGGTGAGGCGTCATGCCCAATTCTGTGCCCACGCGGCGCACCTCGTCCTTGAAGAGCAGGCGCAACGGCTCTACGAGCTTGAGCTTCATCCTGTCCGGCAGGCCGCCCACGTTGTGATGGCTCTTGATCACCATGCCGGTGATGGAGAGCGATTCGATCACGTCGGGATAGATCGTGCCCTGTCCCAGCCATTTGATATTCTCCAGTTTCTGCGCCTCCTCCTCGAAGACGTCGATGAATCCTTTGCCGATTATTTTGCGCTTCTGTTCAGGCTCCGTCACTCCGGCCAGGCGGCTGTAAAACTTCTCGCGGGCATTGATTCCGACGACATTCAGCCCCATATGTTCGTAGTCGCGCAGCACGTGTTCGAACTCGTGCTTGCGGAGCAGTCCGTGGTCGACGAAGATGCACGTAAGGTTTTTCCCGATGGCCCTGTTCAGCAAAACGGCCGTCACGGACGAGTCTACCCCGCCGGACAGCGCCAGAATCACCCGGTCGTCGCCCAGCTTCTCCTTCAGCGCGGCTACGGTAGAACTGATGAACGACGCCGCCGTCCAGTCCTTCGCGCAGCCGCAGATGTGCAGGAAGTTATCGAGGATGCGCGTGCCCTCCTCCGTGTGGAATACTTCGGGATGGAACTGAACGCCCCACGTCTGCTCGCCACTGACGCGGTATGCCGCAACACTGACGTCGTCCGTGCTTGCAATCGTACCGAACGAGGGCGGCAACTGCGTGACGGTATCACCGTGCGACATCCAGACTTGCGAGCCGGGCTTCACGTCTTTCAGCAGAGGATCGCGCGTGTCGACGTGCGAGAGGCGCGCCCGGCCGTATTCGCGCACAACGGCCGACTCGACTTTTCCGCCCGCATCGCTCGCCATCAACTGGGCACCATAGCAGATGCCCAGCACCGGATACTTTTTGCGGATACGGCTCAAATCCGTCCTGAACGCACTGCCGTCGCCCGTCGAACAGGGACTGCCCGACAGGATCACGCCCCTGATACTCCCGTCGCCTTCCGGAAAACGGTTGTAGGGCAATATTTCGCAATACGTATTTAGCTCTCTGATTCTGCGGCCGATCAGTTGAGTCGTCTGCGAACCGAAATCAAGAATAATAATTTTTTCGTGCATGAATGGATTGTTTTTCTAAGTGTGCACAAAGGTAGAAATATTCTGTGCAAAACACCCTGTTCCCGGCCGAATAGTTTGAAAAAATGCTTCCGGCTATACATTAATATATATACAGCATCGATCTCTCCCCCGACCCCTCCCCACAAGGGAGGGGAGAAATATGCCGCGCAGATGGCGGCGGGCTGTTCCGAATCTTGAATCTTGAATTTTGAATCTTGAATTTTAATTCACCGAAGGTCCGCCCCAATAATCTCCCGCACCCCGTCGGCAAAAGCCTGCAGCCCGTTTTTTTCGTCCTGTACGTTTTCGTCGATCCGCACGGGGGCATGTATCACCATTTCCATCCGGTGGGGGCGGACGGTCAGCCGGCCTTTGGGCAGGACTTTGAAGGCGCCGTTGATCGTGATGGGGACGACCGGCAGGCGCTGCGACAGGGCGACGAGGAACGCGCCCTTGTGGAAGTGGCCCATCCGCCCGTCGCGGCTGCGCGAGCCTTCGGGGAAAATCGTCAGCGACACGCCATTTTGCAGGCTGCTTTTCGCTTCGGCGATACTCCGCCGCGCGGCCTGCGGCGAGGAATGGTCTACGAATATGAAGCCGGCCGAGCGGCACGCGGCGCCGACAAACGGTATCTTCGCAATCCCCCGCCTCAGCATCCATTTGACGGGTACGCCCAGAAATCCGTATATCATGAAAATATCGAACGCACTCTGGTGATTGGCCACAAAGACGTACGACTGCTTACGGTCCAGCGCCTCGCGCCCGCGCACCCTGACGGGACACAGCGCCAGACAGCATGTGAGCCGTGACCAGAGCATGCCCGGATAGTAGGAAAAAAAACGCCTGCCGCCCAGCATGCAGCCCACAATGACCGTCGATGCCGTCAAAATCGTCGTCAGGCAGAAGAGTGGCACCATGACAAGCCAGAAGTACAGTGTATAAAGTATTTGCAACATAATATATGTTTTTTGCGAGGGTAAATATACAGATAAAATTGTCTTTGAAGTTATTTTTTTGCTAAAATATTTTTCGGTCTGAATTATTATTGCTTTATTTGTGCGGCGAAATTAATTAATACATAAATATAAAGTCATGAGCGCATTGAAATACTTGGGAATACTTATACTCCTCGTCGGAGTGGCAATACTGGCAGTGCCCACTCTCATCGGGCAGCCGAGCAACACGTTACTGATGGCCGGACTGGTTGTCGTCATCGTGGGTTTCTTCGGACATATCCTGCTGAATAAGAAAATCGAATAGTGTTGATTTTAGTTTAATCGTGAGTAATTGCTGTGAACCGGGCCCTGATGCATGCAGGGTCCGGTTTTTTTTATTGACAAATGAGCAGATGAAATATCCCGTTTGCTCATTATTTCAGAGAATGATCACGTCCCGCGCCGGGCGCAGTCTCCAGCCTTCGTCCTGCCAAAGCAAGGCTCCTGCCCTGCAAAATTCAGGTGTAACATGAATATTTGTTTTTACAGTTGGGCGTGTCTCAAGAGGGCCGGTGTCCGTCATTGCTGTAAAAGTCAATTAATTCGTTACATGTTTAACAATTTAATTGGTGGTACATTTCCAATAGCAGAATGTGGCCTGTGTTCATTATAGTAGACTAAGAATCCCAGCAGCTCGTTTCGCAAGTCATCGAGGTTTTCATATAGCGCGCCCTCGATGAAATCCTCGTTGAGCGTTCGCCAGAAACGTTCAACCTTCCCGTTCGTTTGCGGTCGATAGG
>JAIRZY010000092.1 GCA_031266995.1 Tannerella sp. | reverse complement strand
GGCCGGTAGAGATTCAGCCTGACAATACGGTGACGGTGCGGGGAGAAGTGGTGTTCAGCAAGGCGGTGAACCTCGAAACCGTACGGAAAATGATAACCGCCCGCCTGGGAAAAAACGACGCCGGAGTGACGGTCGAAGGCCGGGATAACACCCGCGAGTTTACGTTCCTCGTAAAAGACATAACGCGCACGGACGAAAACCTGCAGCTGCTGTTTTCGATCGACGGCGCGGCGGGTAAAATCAATCACCGGGAGACGCTCGCCGTGAACGTACCTGCCAAAGACAGATTCCGACTGTACGAATACGGCATTGCCGATTCGCCGGAAGGTGGGCTGAGGCTTGTCTTTTCCGATCCCGTATCCGAATCGCAGGACTTGAAAAGCATGATAACGCTCGGCAAAACGTCCGACTACACCGTGCAGGTGCAGGCGAATCAGGTCATGGTCTATTTCACGCGCACATCCGGCATGAACAGCCTCGAAGTGACCGTTCATGCCGGGCTGAAAAACCGCACGGGCGATGCGCTGGCGGAAATGACGGAATTTACGCTCTCCCTCGAGCCGCTCAAGCCGCAGGTCGAGCTGCTGTCATCCGGCACCATCATGCCGAACTCGGACAACCTGACGCTCCCCTTCCGCGCCGTCGCACTCCATGCGATAGACCTCAAGATTATCCGCATTTTTGAAAGCAACGTCCTGATGTTCCTCCAGGACAATACGCTGGAAGATAAAGCCTCTTACCAGCTGCGCCGCGCGGGACGCCTCGTCTATAAAAAAACGCTGCGCCTCGATACCGACCCGTCCAAAGACATTTCCCGCTGGGAAAACTACTCGCTCGACCTGACGAAGCTCATCCGGCAGCAGCCGGGCGCCATATACCGCATGGAACTGTCGTTCAGGAAAGAATATGCGTCGTACGAATGTGAAGACAGTGAAGAACGGGCGCGCGCGCTTGCCGGAGCCGTCGATCTGACCGGCCCGGGCCTGGCAGAAGACGGCGGCGCCGTAAGCGAAGCGGACGAAGCCTACTGGGACAGGCCGGACACGTATTATTACGACGGGTACGACCTCGATATGGACTGGGACTCGTACGACTGGGCCGAGACGGACAATCCGTGTCATCCGACCTACTATATGCAGGCGAAGCGCAAAGCCGTAACCAATGTGCTGGCGTCCAACCTCGGCATGATTGCGAAATGCAGCGCCGGCCATACGGTCTGGGCGGCGGTGACCGGCCTTCTCGACACCAGACCCGTTCAGGGAGCGAAAGTGACCGCCTATAACTTCCAGCTTCAACCGACAGGCTCGGGCCTCACGGACGAGAACGGCTTCGCGCTTCTGTCGCTCAGGAATAAGCCCTTTATCCTGGTCGCATCGGCGGGCGAGCAGAAAACGTACCTGCGCATGGCCGACGGCTACGAGAACATGCTGAGCCGCTTCGACGTCGGAGGCGTGGAACTGAAGAAAGGCCTCAAGGGATACATCTACGGCGAGCGCGGGGTGTGGCGTCCCGGCGACACGCTGCATATCGCGTTTATGCTCGAAGACCGCGGGAAGAAAATCCCGGCCGGCCATCCCGTCACATTCGAGGTCTATAACCCGCGCGGGCAGTTCTATAAAAAGATGATTTCAACAACCGGAGCCGACGGGCTATATACGTTCGACATACCGACAAAAGCGGACGACCCCACGGGCCTGTGGAACGCTTATGCGAAAGTGGGAGGCGCTTCGTTTCACAAATCTTTGCGCATCGAGACGGTAAAGCCCAACCGCCTGAAGATAAACCTCGATTTGCCGGACATCATCCATGCTCCGAAAGGCGCCACGCCCGCCGGCATCCATTCGCAGTGGCTGACCGGCGCAACGGCGCGCAGCCTGGACGCAAAAATGGAACTCATACTGAACCGGGCCTCGACGCAATTCAAGGGATATGAACAGTACGTCTTCAATAACCCCGCAACCGCGTTTTCATCGAGCAGGACGGATATTTTTGACGGCAAGCTGAATGAAAACGGCGATGTTACGTTCGACATGAAACCGCCTTCGGCGGCAAACGCTCCCGGCATGTTGCGCGCGGACATCACATGCCGCGTGTTCGAACCGGGCGGCGATGCCAGCATCTTTACCCGGACAGTCCCCTTCTCGCCCTATGCGTCGTATGTGGGCGTCAATTTCAACAAAAGACCGGACGAACACTGTCTGTTTACCGACGAAGACCACGTTTTCGACGTCGTGACGCTCAGTCCCGAAGGAAAACCCGTCAACCGCAATGGCCTGGAGTTTAAAATCTACCGCATCGGCTGGAGTTGGTGGTGGGAAAGCGAAAACGAATCCTTCGAATCATACGTCAACAACTCGAACTATACGCCCCTGTTTTCCGGCAAAATCAGCACGGTCAACGGGAAAGGGCAGATAAAGTTCCGCATCAACTATCCGGACTGGGGACGTTACCTCGTCTTTGTCAAAGACACGGAGAGCGGCCATGCTACCGGCGGGGCAGTCCTTGTGGACTGGCCGTCATGGCGCGGACGTTCGAACAAAAGCGACCCGAGCGGGATAAAGATGCTTTCGTTCTCGCTCGACAGGGAATCTTACAATGCCGGCGAAGAGGTCACCGTGACCATTCCGGCAACGGCTGCCGGCGGACGCGCCCTGGTTGCGCTCGAAAACGGCGCGGAAGTGCTGCATCGCGAATGGGTCGTGCTGACGGCCGGAAGCGATGCCAGATACGTGTTTAAGGTAACGGAAAGCATGTCGCCGAACATCTATATACACATCTCACTGCTTCAGCCTCATGCGGCGACGGCCGACCTGCCGATACGCATGTACGGCGTTATGCCCGTCTTCGTGTCGAACCGGGAGTCTGTCCTTGCGCCGGTCGTGACGATGTCCGATGTGCTGCGTCCGGAAACGGAATTTGAAGTGAAAGTGAAGGAAAAAAACGGAAAGCCGATGAGCTATACGCTCGCCATCGTTGACGAAGGATTGCTCGACCTGACGAATTTCCGGACGCCCGACCCGTGGAACGAGTTTTACGCCCGCGAAGCTCTGGGCATACGCACGTGGGATATGTTTGACTACGTTATGGGCGCCTATGCGGGGAAATACGGCTCGCTGTTCAGTATCGGGGGCGATGCGGATTTGAACAGTGCTTCCGCCAGGGCAAACCGTTTCAAGCCGGTCGTTCTGTATCTGGGGCCTGTGACGCTGGGCGCCGGCAGGGAAAACCGGCATACGCTGCGCCTGCCGGCTTATGCAGGCTCCGTCCGGGTGATGGTCGTGGCCGGACGGGACGGCGCATACGGGAAAGCGGACCGGACCGTTGCCGTGCGCACGCCGCTGATGCTGCTTTCGTCGCTCCCGCGCGTACTGAGCGCCGGCGAGAAGATTTCCTTGCCGGTGAATGTGTTTGCGATGGAAGATAACGTGAAGAATGTAACCGTAAAGGTAGAAACAACGGGCAAGCTGACATCGACGGAAGGCAACAGCCGGTCGCTGACATTCGCGGCTCCGGGCGATGATCTTGTTTATTTCCCGATGCAGACAGGCTCCGGGACGGGAATCGAAACGGTCACCGTCACGGCTACCGGCGGCGGACATACATCGAAGGAAACAATTGAGATAGAGATCCGCAATCCGAATCCGCCTGCCCTTACGTACGAAAGCCACCTGCTCGAAAAAGGCCGGTCGGTGGAGCTTGACTACGCCCTCGGCGCCGTGTACGACGGCAACTGGGTGAAGGTGGAAATGTCGCGCATACCGTCGGTCGATATCAGCCGCCGCTTCGACTATCTGTATGATTACAGTCATTTCTGTACGGAGCAGCTGACGTCCCGCGCGCTGCCGCTGCTCTTCCTTTCCGAACTGAAAGACCTGGATGAAAAGGAGGCGGAACGGACGAAAACGAATATAACGGAAGCGATAAGCAACCTTTACCGGCGGCAGACGGCAAACGGCGGCTTTGCTTACTGGGCCGGCGAGGGGCATGTGAACGACTGGGTATCGTCGTATGCCGGCAGTTTCCTTGTCCTTGCACGGGAACGCGGCTATCATGTGGACAACAGTGTCATAAACAAATGGACGGGCTATCAGCGGAGCGTCGCCCTCGCCTGGCGCCGGGACGATCATGCCGGCAAACGCTATTCGTACGACCAGTCCGACTTCCTGCAGGCCTATCGCCTGTACACGCTTGCCCTGGCGGGTGCGCCGGAACTGGGCGCCATGAACCGGCTCAAGGAGGCTCGAGACCTGTCGTTGCAGTCGCGCTGGCGGCTGGCGGCGGCCTACGCGATGTGCGGCAAACAGGATGCGGCCGGCGAACTCATCTTCAATGCTTCCGCGACGGTTGCGCCCTATTCGTCCAATAACCCGACTTTCGGCTCATCCTCCCGCGATGAGGCGATGACGCTCGAAACCCTGGTTTTGATGAACCGGCACGAAGAGGCGTTCAAGCAGGCGCGTCGAGTCTCCGAAAACCTGTCCGCCGAACAGTATTTCTCGACCCAGAGCACGGCTTATGCAATGGTGGCGATGGGTCAGTTTGCATCGAAGATGTCGGGCAAGTTTGATTTCGAATGGTCGCTGAACGGCAAGGCGCAGAAGAAGGTTACGACGAAGAAAGCCGTTTACCAGACGCAGTTGCCCGTAAACCCGTCATACGGGAAAGTGAAGATAGAAAACGGTAACGAAGGCGTGCTTTACGTCGGCCTGTCAACAAAGAGCCGGCCCGTCGTCGACAGCCTCCCCGCCGTATCGGAAAACATAAGGCTGGACGTCTCGTACACGGACATGAAGGGCGCCCCTGTGGACGTGACGAACCTGATGCAGGGCGCGGATTTTTATGCCGTGGTAAAGGTATCGAACATCAGCGGACGGAACGACTATTCCGACGTAGCCCTGACGCATATCATCCCCTCCGGATGGGAGGTTTACAACGAACGGATGGTCGCCTCCGATCCCTCCGCATCCGCCGCTTCCTCCGCTTCCGAAGGGACGCCTTCCGCCGTGTTCACCTACCAGGATCTGCGCGACGACCGCGTACTTACCTATTTCGACCTGCCCGCCGGCATATCGAAGAAGGTACGAGTACGCCTGCACGCCTCCTACGCAGGAGAGTTTGTACTCCCGGCGATACTCTGCGAAGCAATGTACGACGTCTCGGCACACGCCCGCACGACGGCACGGCGGGTGAAAGTCGCCGGTAATGTATTCAGGTGACGATGGGATGATTAATCTGAAGAATTAAGAATTAATCGGCAGGGCCGTTTTATCATGCGTGCATGGATGTTGTAATCCGGAACGGATTTAATCTCGGTAGCTCGACGTGAAACGTCGGGTTGGTGTGGCAGGTACCCGGAGCGGCGAAGCCCCGAAACAGGATGTACGCCGCATGAATCAAATCGAATCCGTTCAATAAAATATATCGGGGCTTCGCCGCTCCGATGCTGTGATTCTACATCCCCCGACGTTTCACGTCGGGCTACCAATATCGAATCCGTTCCGGATTACGGCATCCGTCCTCAATGCA
>JAIRZY010000030.1 GCA_031266995.1 Tannerella sp. | reverse complement strand
TGGGTGAAGAATGGGATTCGAACCCACGACCCTTGGAACCACAATCCAATGCTCTAACCGACTGAGCTATCCTCACCGTATAAATAAAACAACAGGTAAAGCGGCAAAGCTTTCTTTCACTTGAAAAACGGGGCAAAGATAACGCTTTTTTTGAACCTGCAAGTGAATCGCGCGAAAAATCTTTGCCTGCCACACGCGGCTATAGTCCCAATGCCCGGCGGAGGCGCACAATGAAATCGGCCGCCTCGTCCTGCGTCAGACAGAGCGGCGGGAGGAGGCGGATGGTATGGGTGCCGGCTATGCCGGTGAAGACTCTTTCTCCGAAAAGCAACCTGTAACGCAGTTCTTTGACAGGCTCGGCAAAGTCGATACCGATCATCAGTCCCTTGCCGCGTATCTCACGAATACCGGGTATGCGGTGCAGTTCGTCCTGCAGGTATGCTCCGACACGGGCGGCGTTTTCGATCAGGCGTTCTTTTTTCATGATGTCCAGTACGGAGATAGCTGCTGCACAGGCCAGATGGTTGCCACCGAACGTCGTGCCCAGCATGCCGTAGACGGGCTTGAACATCGGACTGATCAGCACTGCTCCCATCGGAAAGCCGTTAGCGATGCCCTTGGCCACGGTGATGATATCGGGGCGGATGCCGACGTACTGATGTGCAAAGAATCTCCCGCTACGCCCGTATCCGGACTGTATCTCGTCCAGAATCAGGCAGACGCCATACTGCGTACAGAGGTCGCGCAGTGACTTGAGAAACGCATCGTCCGGCAGTTGGATGCCGCCTACGCCCTGTATCCCCTCGATGATGACCGACGAGACGTCGCCCTTTTTCAGTTCGTCTTCGACGAGTTCGGGCGCATTGAAGGGCAGGTAGGTGACGGGGAAGCCTTCGTTGACGGGCGCAATGATGGCCGGATTGTCCGTCACGCGGACGGCGGCGGATGTTCTGCCGTGGAACGACTTCCTGAACGTCACCACACGCCGACGACCGTTGTGGAACGAGGCCAGCTTCAGTGCATTTTCGTTTGCCTCGGCGCCCGTGTTAATCAGGAACAGGGAATAGTCGTCATATCCGGAGGTCTCGCCGAGCCTGTCGGCCAGTTCCTGCTGAAGGCTGTTTTTTACATAATTGGAATAGAAGCCCAACCGGTTCAGTTGATTTGTGATGGCCGCCACATACTCGAGGTGGCCGTGCCCTACGGAGATAACGGCATGACCGCCATACAGGTCCAGATATTCATTGCCTTCGGCGTCCCAGACACGGCAACCCTTGCCCCGGGCAATTTCCATATCGAAAAGAGGATATACATCAAACAGTTTCATATCGTTGTGTTTTTTGAATCATTGAATTTTGAATCTTTAAATTTTAAATTCCCCTCCACTCAGAAAGCGCTCGGCTTCAGATGCAGCCCGACGGTCTCTTCGAGGTTGAACATAAGATTCATGTTGTGGACGGCCTGTCCGCTCGCACCTTTCAGCAGGTTGTCGATGACCGACGTAACGAGCAGCATATCGCCCTGTTTATGCAGGTGAAGCAGGCACTTATTGGTGTTTACTACCTGCTTCAAGTCGGGCGACCTGTCCGTGACGAACGTGAACGAATGGTCGTCGTAGTATTCTTCGTAGATTTTCAGCAGTTCATCCAGCCCGACCCTGCACCGAGTGTAGACCGTGGCGAAAATCCCGCGCGAGAAACTGCCCCGCAGGGGGATAAACCATATTTCGCTCCCGAAGCTGTGCTGCAACCGCGCCAGTCCCTGCCGTATCTCGTCCAGATGCTGATGTGTGAAGGGCTTGTAGACGGAGATATTGTCGTTTCGCCAACTGAAATGCGACGTTTCCGACGGCTTCACACCCGCGCCCGTCGAGCCGGTGATGGCTTGCACATGCACGTCGTCTGTCAGCATCAGATGCTTGGCCAGCGGAAGCACGGCCAACTGTATGCAGGTGGCGAAGCATCCCGGATTGGCCGTGTAGCGAGCTGCGCACGTGGCGCGCCGGTTCAGTTCGGGAAGGCCGTAGACAAACTGATGATCGGGCGAGGCAATCCGGTAGTCGGTGCTCAGGTCGATAACCTTCAGTTTTTCGGGGAGCACGTGGCTCTCCATGAACTTGCGCGTGTCGCCATGTGCCGTGCAGCAGAAGAGCAGGTCGATTTCGTTCAGCGGGATGCTGTGCGAGAAACGCAGTTCCGTCTCGCCAAACAGCCCCGTGTGTACGCTTGTGATCCTGTTGCCCGCATTGCTGCTACTGTTGACAAATACGATTTCAGCATCGGGATGATTGAGCAGCAAACGTATCAGTTCGCCTGCCGTATATCCCGCTCCGCCGATGATTCCTATTTTTATCATTTTGAATAACCGAATAAATGGATGATCGAAAATCTTTGAATTATTTTATGCTGTAATACGTCTTCATCTGATTGCCCAGTATCCGGGTAAAACCTTTCACGTCGTCGGCAGTCCATGCTTTCTGTTCTTCGCCGTAGACGCCGAAATCGCTCTTCATCAGGTCGTACGGACTTTCGATGCCCACCAGCGTGTAGTTACGGGGACGGAGGGTGAGGAAGACGCGGCCCGTCACGCGCTGCTGCGTGCTCTGCAGGAAGGCCTCCATGTCGCGCATGACGGGTTCGAGGTACTGCGCTTCGTGCAGGAACATGCCATACCACGTGCCGATCTGGTCTTTCCAGTACTGCTGCCACTTCGTCAGCGTATGCTTTTCCAGCAGCTTGTGGGCGTTGATGATCAGCATCGGCCCTGCGGCTTCGAATCCTACGCGTCCCTTAATGCCGATGATGGTGTCGCCCACGTGCATGTCGCGCCCGATCGCCCATCGTGAGCCGAGGGCTTCGACCCGGCGGATGGCGTCGCACGGATTGTCGTACGCCGTGCCGTTCACACCGCATATTTCGCCCTCCGTGAAATCGAGAGTCAGCGTTTCGGATCCCTCGGCGTCGAGCTGGGACGGGTAGGCGGCGTCGGGGAGCGTCCTGTCCGACGACAGCGTTTCTTTCCCGCCGACGCTCGTGCCCCACAGACCCTTGTTGATGGAATATTCCATTTTCACGAAATCGGCCGCATAGCCATGTTCCTTCAGGTAGTTGATCTCGTATTCGCGGCTGAGCTTCATGTCGCGCGTCGGGGTGATGATTTCCATTCCCGGCGCCAGCACGTCGAACGTCAGGTCGAACCGCACCTGGTCGTTTCCTGCTCCCGTGCTGCCGTGCGCCACGGCGTCAGCACCGATTTCTGTGGCATAGCGGATGATGGCCAGCGCCTGAAAGATGCGCTCGGAACTGACGGAGACCGGATAGGTACCGTTCCGCAGGACGTTGCCGAAGACCATGTACCGGATGCTTTTTTCGTAATATTCCTGCTCGATATTCAGCGTGACGTGTTTGACGGCGCCCAGCCTGAGGGAGCGCTCTTCGATGGCCCGACATTCGGCCTCGCCGAATCCGCCGGTATTGGCCAGTGCCGTATACACTTCACAGTCTTCTTCCCGGGATAAATACATTGCGCAAAAAGAGGTGTCCAATCCACCGCTAAATGCCAGAACAACTTTCTTCTTCATACGTGTATATATTGATGTGTTAAATGCTAATCTTTTGTTTTTTCGCTGTCTTTCGCACCGTTCGGTCGTCCTGCGTCCTGAATTTTTTCTCGACCGCCAGGCAGCGCAGTTCGGCGGGGTCGAAAAGCATCGCCGTGCAGATGCAGTAGCGGCGGTTCGTGCGCGCCAGCACGTCGCTGTTGATGCATCCGTTGCATCCGCGCCAGAAGGCCTCGTCGTCCGTCAGGTCGGCAAACGTCACGGGAAAGTAGCCCAGTTCGGTGTTCAGCTTCATCACGGCGCTGCCTGACGTCAGGCTGAACAGTTTCGCTTTCGGCCAGCGCAGTCGCGCAAGGTCGAAGGCGGCGTGCTTGATGCGTTTGGCCAGGCCGCGATTGCGGAAGTTCTCGACCACGATCAGTCCCGACGTGGCCACAAACTGCTTGTTTCCCCACGACTCGATGTAGCTGAACCCGGCAAACTCGTCGCCCGCGAGCGCGATGATGGCTTTGCCTTCCCTCATTTTCTGTGCCACGTAGTCGTGCGTGCGGCGGGCAATTCCCGTTCCGCGGACTTCGGCGGCTTTTTCGATGGTTTCGAGGATGATGTCCACGTATTTCTCATGACTGTCATCGGCCACCATCACGTCAATATCCGTCATTTCCTTCATTTCGATTTGTTTTCAGCAAATATAAGTGTCATAATTTCATGCCGGCAGTGTCCGGCCGAGAAAAGGCGCCAGTGCAGCCGTCACCTGTGCGCGGCTGTAGCCTTCGCGCGGGATGATCAGTATCGTGTCGTCGCCCGCGATGGTGCCGAGCACTTCGTCGAGGGCGTGCGCGTCGATGTCGGACGCGATTCCCATGGCATAGCCCGGACGCGTCTTGACGACGGCGAGGCTCCCCGAATATTCGATATGGAGCGGTTTGGCCATCGCCGATTCGGCAGTGGCCGCCGTGTCCGGCAGCGCATACACGTAGAGGTCGTTCGTGTCGTGCCGCTTGACGATTTTCAACTGCCGCATGTCGCGCGACAGAGTGGCCTGCGTCACATCGTATCCTTTACTGCAAAGCGATTTGAGCAAATCCTCCTGGCTGCGGATGGTTTCCTCCCGCACGATATTGCAAATGACCTGCAGCCGCTGTTCTTTCGAGTTCATATTCTGTATAACTATTCAAAAGCGCGGCAAATATACGGCGATATTTCGAATAAATATGCGCCGTGTCCTGTTTTTTTACACCGGCGGCTATTTATTTTTACAGAGATGTGATTCTGGACGTGTTAGGAATTTTGTAAAGAAAAGTCTTTGATACTCCAAAAATAAAGCATAGTTTTGCGAGGCGGTTCCGGCCGGGCCGGAGAGTATGAATATAATTTCCAAACATAATAAAGAGACTGAAATGAATAACTGGTTTGAATGTAAGGTGTCGTATGACAAAGTGGAAGAAGGCGGGATGCCAAGGAGAGTGACCGAGCCGTATCTGGTGGATGCGCTGTCGTTTACCGAAGCCGAGGCGCGTATCATCGAAGAGGTGCGCCCCTTCGTGTCGGGCGAATTTACGGTCATGGATATTAAGCGCGCGCGGCTGACGGAGCTGTTTTTCAATCAGGACGGCGACCGCTATTACAGAGTGAAGGTGTCGATGGATTCGCTGGACGAAAATTCGGAGAAGAAAACGACGGTTCAGATGCTGGCTCAGGCGTCGACCCTGCGCGAGGCCATCGACGTGGTGGATGCGGGCATGAAAGGGTCGCTCGCGGGCTACGACGTGACGTCGGTGACGGAGACGGCGCTCGTTGACGTGTTCCCGTTCTCGCCGGAAAGCAAGGCGACACGCGCCGTCACGCCGGAACCGGCCGAAGAGGAATGAGCATCGCCCTGAATCTTGCGCGCGTCAGGTCGACGCTGCCCGCGGGTGTCACGCTGGTGGCCGTGTCGAAATTCCATCCTCCGGAGGCCGTCCGCGAAGCCTGGGACGCCGGTCAGCGCGTCTTCGGCGAGAGCCGCGTGCAGGAACTGACGGCCAAGCAGCCGCTGCTTCCGCCGGACATCGAATGGCATTTTATCGGGACGCTGCAAACGAACAAGGTGAAACACATCGCGCCGTTCATTTACATGATTCAGAGCATCGATTCCATGAATCTGCTGGAGGAGGTAGACCGGCAGGCGGCCCGTTGCGGCCGCCGCATCCGCGTGCTGCTCGAAATACACATTGCGGAAGAGGCGTCGAAGCACGGCTTCACGGTCGACGAGTGTCGCGCGTTCATGCGCGAAGGGCGTGCCGCGGCCTGCCCGAACGTCTGCATCGCAGGCCTGATGGGGATGGCGACTTTTACGGACGACGCGGCGCAGGTGGAGCGGGAGTTCCGGCGCCTGCACGCCCTTTTCGAGGAGGTGAAACGCGACTGCCCGCCGGGCGATTCGTTCACGGAACTGTCTATGGGGATGAGCGGTGACTACCGGCTCGCCGTCGCCAGCGGCAGTACGATGGTGCGAATCGGGACGGCCGTCTTCGGCGAGCGCGGTTACTGACGTTAGCCATTTTTAAAATTCTTTTTAGCAGGAATACGGGAATTGAAGCCTAACTTTGTCTGACAGAAAAACAGATGCAGATGAATACGGAAACAAAATATGCAGGTCTGACGCTTCGCAGCCCGCTGATAGCCGGCAGTTCGGGACTGACGAGCGATGCGGAGCGCAACCGGGAATATGAAAAGGCGGGCGCGGGCGCGATTGTGCTCAAGTCGCTGTTCGAGGAACAGATCGAGCGCCAGAGCGAGCAGCTCGTGCAGCCGTCGGATTTCCCCGAGGCGGCGGACTACGTGGCCGGATACGTGAAGGCATACCAGCTTGAGCAGTACATCGCGCTGATACGGTCGACGAAGGCGCTGTGTACGGTTCCGGTGATTGCCAGCATCAACTGCTACAGGGTGGGGACGTGGGTCGAATATGCCGCCCGGCTGGAGGAGGCGGGCGCCGACGCGCTGGAACTGAACGTGTATTACCTCTACACGGATCCGGAGGACGCGCGGAGCGAGAGCGCGGTCGACCTGTATACGGCCATCCTCCGCGAGGTGAAAAAGACGGTGTCCATCCCCGTCATCATGAAAATAGGGAAGCATTTCGGCAACATACCCGCGCTCGTGAACCGCCTGAAGTGGGCGGGGGCGAGCGGCGTGGTGCTGTTTAACCGCTACTACCAGCCGGATATAGATATAAACAGGATGCAGATCGTCTCGGGCCGGGTCTTCAGCAGCCGTTCCGATCTGAGCGACACGCTCCGCTGGACGGCGCTCGTCTCGGGACGGGTTCCGGGCATCTCCATCGCCTCGTCGACCGGCGTGCACGACTGGGAAGACGTCATCAAATGCCTGCTGGCGGGCGCCTCGGCCGTACAGCTTTGCAGCGCAATCTATACGCACGGTACGGAAATCATCTCGCAGATGCTCACCTGCATCGAAGAGTGGATGACGCAGTCCAAATATCTTGCGCTGGATGAATTTATCGGCCGCCTGAGCTTCGCCAATGCCGGCAATCCTTCCTTCTACGAGCGCGCCCAGTTTATGAAATATTTTTCGGACAGGGACTGAAGAATTCAAGATTCGAAATTCAAGATTCAAGATTCAAGATTGAACGGAGAGGATACGGGGGCGGGGAACGCTGCCGGTGTTCCACAACGGGTACGGCATCCGTCGTCATTGTGTGGTACGAAGCAATCTGCGCCGCCGGAAGGGACTGGATTGCTTCACTCCGTTCGCAATGACGCGGAAGACCCCGCTCGACGCAGTTCCGGAGACTGCGCCGTGCACTCCGGCTGCATCACAGGTGTGCCCGTAGAGACGCGATGCATCGTGTCTCTACAATTCCCCGCCCCGCTCGGCACAGTCTCCAGACTGCGCCAGGGCTGAAAGCAAGGCTCCCGCCTTGCAACTGTAAAAACAAACCCTCATGCCAATAATCTTTTTGTGTTTGAATTTCGCAAGGCAGGAGCCTTACTTCCGGCCCGGCGCAGTCCGGAGACTGTGCCGGGCGGGGACTTGCCTGCGCAACAGGCAACCCCGCCGGCCGCTCCGTGAGACTTGCCTGTACAACAGGCAACCTTGCCGGCCGCTCCGTGAGACTTGCCTGTACAAAAGGCAACCCTGCCGGCCGGGCCGTGAGACTTGCCTATACAATAGGCAACCCTGCCAGCCGGGCAGTGAGACTTGCCTATACAATAGGCAACCCTGTCAGCCGGGCCGTGAGACTTGCCTATGCAATAGGCAACCCTGCCAGCCGGGCCGTGAGACTTGCCTATACAATAGGCAACCCTGCCGGCCGCTCCGTGAGTCTTCCATATACTGTATGAAACCCTGCCGGCCGGGCCGAGAGACTTTCATATAGTATATGGAACCTTGCCGGCCGGGCCGAGAGACTTTCTTTGGGAGAAAACTATATGCCAGCAGACCGGCTATAAGGTTTGTAATAAAGTTTATAAAACACCTGTGCCGGGTGTGTTCTATCTGGCAGATGTTTTTGAGTTCATCGTTAACGG
>JAIRZY010000001.1 GCA_031266995.1 Tannerella sp. | reverse complement strand
GCTGCTCAGGTAGAGCGCGAAGGGGCGGCCGCCGGTGTATTCGGCACGGATGCGCGCGCGGCGGTCGGCGTCGTAGATGAAGCGTATGGCCGCGATGCCGTTTTCGCCGCGGTAGGTGACCACTTCGGTCTCGTTGCCCCCGTCGGTGAAGCGGTAGTTCATCCCCCCGTCGTAGGGGATGGTGGCCGTGCGGGCGCCGGAGCCGTCCGGGATGCTCAGCGCGAGGCCGGTGTGCCTGAGGGAGCTGGCGCCGAAGTAGACGCTCGCGAGGTAGATCTCGCCCTTCTCGTCGACGCCGCAGCGGACGTGGCTGCGCTCGACGTTGCGCTCGACCGTCATCTCCTGCCGCACGTAGCGGCCCGTCTCTTCATACTCTTCCTCTTTCTCGAAGACAAAGCCTTTCTTCAGCCTTTCGGCCTCCTCGAGCCTGAGTGGTGCAAGGCTGTCGCAGTAGGCGACGTTGCGCACGCTCTCGCCGCGTTCGACGAGGCGCATCAGCGTGAGGGCATCGCGCATCACGTCCAGCTCGCGCGGGAAGAGGGCGCGCAGGGTGTCGACGGCGTTCTTGGCGGCCGCAAACTGCCCTGTTTCGTAGAGAGCCTGCGCCTGCGCGAGCCGTCCGCGCGCCTCCTTCGTGTGGCTGCATCCGGCCGCGAGGACGAGCGCGAGCAGGCAGCACGCGACCGGCGTCCGGAACGGCCGCGCGGTGCGGCGCAACGAAGTTTGATGTCTCTTCATAATCCTGCGGATGAATCAGACGCTGCCGGCGGTGCGGAGCAGCGTGTCGGGGTCGAGATGGTCTTTTTCGATGTCGAGGAAGTAGCGGTAGGTGCCGACCTTCAACTCGGAGCAGGCCTCTTCGTCGCATACGATGATGCCGCGGGGGTGTACCTGCAGCGCGGTGACGGTCCACATCTGGCTCACGGCGCCCTCGATGGCCTGCTGCAGTGCGCGCGCCTTGCCGTGGCCGTTGACGAGTATCAGCACTTCGCGGGCGGCCGTCACCGTGCCCACGCCGACCGTCAGGGCGTGGCGGGGCACCTGCGCCGGGTCGTTGTCAAAGAAGCGTGCGTTGGCGGCGACCGTCTCGGCCGTCAGCGTCTTGAGGCGCGTGCGCGAGACGAGCGACGAACCCGGCTCGTTGAACGCCAGGTGCCCGTCCGAGCCGACGCCGCCCAGGAAGAGGTCGATGCCGCCCAGCTTCGCGATAAGCGCTTCGTATGAGGCACACTCCGCCCCGGCGTCCGGCGCGGTACCGTTCAGGATATGCACGTTCTCGGGGTGTATGTCGACGTGACTGAAGAAGTTGTTCCACATGAAGGTGTAGTAGCTCTGCGGGTGCTCTTTCGGCAGGCCGGCATACTCGTCCATGTTGAACGTGACGACGTGCCGAAACGACACGGCCCCGCTCCGGTTCAGTTCGATCAGCCGCCCGTATGTGCCCAGCGGCGACGAGCCGGTAGGCAGCCCCAGTACGAACGGTTTGTCGGCCGTCGGCGCCGCTTTCACGATCCGGGCGGCAATGTAGCCTGCGGCCCACTGCGACAGCATTTCATAGTTCGGTTCAATAATAACTCTCATCTTTATTTCTGTTTAAATGAATGACTGAATTCCCCATGACTGCTCTCTTACTTCTCCCCCGACCCCTCCCCACAAGGGAGGGGAGGAATCCGGAGACGGGAGGCTGTATTGTTTGAATCATGGAATCTTTGAATATTGAATATTGAATCTTAAATTTTGGCCGCCATCGCCCTGCCGAGCGCGCGGCAGCGGTCGTATGATTCGGCGGTCATAGCCTGCTTCTGTTCGGCCGGTTCGCCGACCGTTTCCCACTTCATGGCCTCTGCGAAGGCGGTCAGGTGCCTGACGGCCGCCCCCGCCCACGTGAAGGAGCCAAAGCAGCCGAAGAGGCGGTTTTTCACCTCGCGCACCTCGATGGCCCTCAGCAGGGCGTCGACGCCGGGAAACAGTTGCCCGCTGTACGTGGGGCTGCCGATGATCAGGCCGCGGTAGCGAAAGACGTCGCGCAGGATGTAGGAAGCGTGCGCCGTACTGACGTCGTGCATCGCAATGCGGCGCACGCCGTGTTCGGAGAGCGAGGCGGCCACGGTCTCGGCCATCTGCTCGGTATGTCCGTACATGCTGCCATACACCACCGTCACGCCCGGCTCGCCCTCGCCACGGCTCAGGCGGTCGTATACGCCGACGGCGTCGGCGCGCCGCTCGCTCCACACCGGGCCGTGCGTGGAGCAGATCGTGCGCACGTCGAGCGCCGACAGCTTGCGCAGTATCTTCTGAACCGGATTGCCATACTTGCCGACGATGTTGGCATAGTAGCGTATCATCTCGTCCATGTAGCGGTCGACATTGATTTCACTGTCCGTCACGCCCCCGTCCAGCGCGCCGTACGTCCCGAAGGCGTCGGCCGAAAACAGAATCCCGTCCGCCGCGTCGAAGGCCATCATGACCTCCGGCCAGTGCACCATCGGGGCCATGTAGAACGTCAGGCAGTGGCGTCCCAGCGCGAGCGTGTCGCCCTCCGCCACCTCGTGCAGCCCGTCCGCGATGCCGTAGAACCCGGCCAGCATACCGAACGTCTGCCTGTTGCCGACAATGCGCATGTCGGGATAGAGGCGGCGCAGCAGGCCGATACTGCCCGAGTGGTCGGGCTCCATGTGATTCACGACGAGGTAGTCCAGCGGCCGCCCGGCGAGCGCCCCGGCGACCTTGGCGACGAAGAGGTCGGAGTAGCCGGCGTCGACCGTGTCGATCAGCGCCGTCTTCGTGTCCGCGATCAGGTACGAGTTGTACGAGATGCCCTGCGGCAGCGGCCACAGGTTTTCAAACAGCGTCTTGCGCCGGTCGTTCACGCCGACGTAGTATATGTCATTTGCGATTTTTTTCATTGCGCAGGGGTTTAGCGGTGACGGCGGGCGGCCTTTTCATTGCCCGCCAGATAAAGAAAATGCCGGCGAGGACGAAGGGGATGCTCAGCAACTGACCCATGTTGAGCGCCATGCCGGCTTCGAACGCCTCCTGGTCTTCCTTCAGGAACTCGATGAAGAAGCGGGAAACAAAGATGCAGATCATGAAGACGCCGAAGATGAGGCCCTCGCGCCGCCATGATTCCCGTTTGAAATACATCCACATGCACAGCCCGAAGGTGAGCACGTAGCACAGCGCCTCGTATATCTGCGTCGGATGGCTGGGCGGCGAGAAGACGGGTTCCGCTCCCTGCCGCCAGTAATACATGTTTTCGATGAAACGGAAGCCCCACGGCAGGTCGGTCGGATGGCCGTAGACCTCGTGATTCATCAGGTTGCCAAGGCGTATGAAAGCGGCCACGAGACCGGTGGGAACGACCAGCTTGTCGAACGTCCAGAGCATGTTGCGGTGCGACACGAAGCGTGAATAGAAATAGATGGCCACGATGATGCCGAGCACGCCGCCATGACTGGCCAGCCCGCCCTCCCACATCTTGAGTATCTCGACCGGATGCGAAAGATAATACGAGGGAGCGTAGAACAGGCAGTGCCCCAGCCGCGCGCCGATGGCCGTCCCGAACGCCGTGTAATAGAGCAGCGGCTCCAGCCAGGCGGGATTCAGCTTTTCCTTCTTCCACATCTGCAGCACAATCCTGTATCCGATTGCAAAGCCGGCCAGAAACGCCAGCGCGTACCAGCGAATCTCCATCGAGCCGAGCCTGAATATCGCCGGGTCGGCCGTCCAGGTAACATAAAGTAGTTTCATACGAATAAAATAGATATACGGACGAAGCGCCGCCATTCGCTTTAAATCACGGCATCCGCCCAGTTTTCAGTCTGCAAATATAGTCATTCCCCGCAATTGGCGACACACGTCCGGATAAAAAAATGCGCCCCGTTCCGGATTCCCGCAGGGACGCGATGCTTCGCGTCTCTACACCGCCCCGCCCCGCACGCCGTCCCCACCGTCAAATTAATCCGCAACGGCCTGAAAGGCAGAATCTGCATAACCGCAGGTCAACGACCTGCGGGAGGTAACCCGCCCCCTCTCGCTGCCTGGAAGGCAGGACATGGTAACATGGCGTTATGTCCTGCCTTTCAGGCAGCAGACTTGGCGCTCATCCTGTCCCCGCAGGTCGTTGACCCGCGGTTATGAAAATACAACCTTTCAGGTTGCTCAGGCAGGAGACTGCGCCGGGCAGGGGTACGGTATCCGACGTTCTCCCCTCCCTTGTGGGGAGGGGCCGGGGGAGAGGTGACCGCCCCCCCCCCGCCAAAAAAAATCACCCCCAAACACATTTTTAACCACCCCGCCCGTTGCATATCCGAAAACTTGTCCGTACATTTGCCGCCGTGGATTAAATATGTCCGCCTTTTAAATAAAAAAATGCAACCGAACGCCGTCACATACCGCCCCGCCTTCCGGCCGCCCCGCTCCGCACAGGAATGGACGGACACCTCCATCCTTCGCGTATCCGAATATACGTGGGGGGGGGCAAATCGCTCTATTCTAATTATTTAAGTCATTTCCCGACGCTTCCGCCACGCGCCGGACGGGGGAACTGTCTTTCGTCCCTCCCGTCCCGCCGCACGTCGGAAACCCGCTGCACGGAGACTTTGCCACGGCGCCACGCCCGGCAATCCGGCATGATGCGGGCCGCGACATGCCCCCGCCGTCTGCGGCGCATGTGCCGGTGTGCCGGATTTCACGCCGGCAATGCCCGGCACGCCGTCCGCGGCTGCGGATTTCATGCCGCGACCTCCCGCACGCCGTCCGCGGCTGCGGATTCCATGAATCACATGTCATTCATACTTTCCGCGGCTGCGGATTCCATGTTTCACATGTCAAACACACCGTCCGCGGCTGCGGATTTCATGTTTCACATGTCAAACACGCCGTCCGCGGCTGCGGATTCCATGAATCACATGTCATTCATACTTTCCGCGGCTGCGGATTCCATGTTTCACATGTCAAA
>JAIRZY010000172.1 GCA_031266995.1 Tannerella sp. | reverse complement strand
TCACGGCTTCATTCGGGCGACGTGAGAGTGGCGCCGCGAACGAGCGCCCGGATCCGCTCCGCCACTTCTTCCATCAGCCATTTCGGGGTCGACGTGGCGCCGCAAACGCCTACGCTACGGATCCCATGCGGCAGGGGGGCGGCAATCCCGGATGCACCGGTGATGAAAATCACGTCGCGGTTGGCTTTCCGGCATTCTTCGAACAGTATCCGCCCGTTCGAACTCTGTTCGCCGGCCACGAAATAGATCCGGTCGTGGCGCGCCGCAAAGGCCCGGATACCGGGCAGGCGGTTGGCCGCCTGACGGCAAATCGTGTCGTAGTATCGAAACGTCACGCCGGGCTGAACACGTCGGGTGATGGCCTCCACCATCGTCCGAAATCCATCCAACGGCTTGGTAGTCTGCGAAAAAAAGATGATATCACGACTGAATTCCAGCACGTTCAGGTCTTCCGTTTTTTCGATCACGACGGCCGTGTCCTCCGTCTGTCCCACCAGCCCGTTCACTTCGGCGTGGCCCCGCTTGCCGTAGATTGCCAGCTGTGCCCGGGTACCCTTAATTTCCTGATAACAGCGGCTGATACGGCGTTGCAGGCGGAGCACGACGGGGCACGTGGCGTCGACGATCCGGATGCCGTTCCGTTCCGCCGCGCGGTACGTCGAAGGCGGCTCGCCGTGCGCGCGGAGCAGTAGCGTGCAGTTCCGCAGGTGCGGCAGGTCATCGTGTCCCACCGTCTTCAGTCCCAGCCCTTTCAGCCGTTCCATCTCAAGATTGTTATGAACCAGATCGCCCAGGCAGTACAGCCCATCCGCCGCCTCCAGCGCGCGTTCGGCGCTCCGTATGGCGTTCACCACCCCGAAGCAGAAACCCGAATCCCCGTCTATCGTCACCTCCGTCATATCTGCCCTACTCGCCCGTCGCACGCCTGAACCGCTCCAGCAGCCACGTCTGTTGCTCATGTATCGTCATGTGCGAATTGTCCAGTTCGACTGCGTCGGCCGCCCTCCTCAGCGGGCTTTCCTCCCGGTTCATATCCAGCCGGTCACGTTCGCGCACATTCGCCAGCACATCCTCATAGCGTACCTCCTGTCCCCGTAGCCGCAGCTCGGCCACACGGCGCTGCGCACGAATCGCAGCCGAAGCCGTCACGAAAACCTTCAACTCGGCATCGGGAAAAACAACCGTCCCGATGTCGCGCCCGTCCATCACCACGCCCCTGTCGCGCCCCATCGCCTGCTGACGCGCGACCAGCACGCGGCGGACAAAACCCAGCGACGCGACAAGGCTCACGCGCGCGGCGACATCCATCCCGCGTATCTCCTCCTCCACATCTTCACCGTTCAGATACGTCGCCGTCCGCCCTGTCCCACGATCGACCCGGAACGAAATATCCGCCGTCCCGACGCCCTCGCGCAACCGCTCCACGTCCACCCCGTCGTTCTCAAACAGGCAGTTCCTCAGCGCATAAAGCGTAACCGCACGATACATCGCACCGCTGTCGATATACGCATAACCCACCGCCCGGGCAAGATCCCGCCCCATCGTACTCTTCCCGCAAGACGAAAAACCGTCAATCGCAACATTAATTCTTAACACGCGCGTACATTAAAATATTATATATCACAAAAATCATGGCTCGAAACCCGACAGTGTCGTAGAAACACTCAGCATCAGCGAATAAGCCGACGGATGATAGCGCGCCGCCGAAGCACTCACGTCGAAACGGCTGATCCTCACCCCCGCACCGGCCGAAAAACCGCCCAAACCGTTCCCTCCGTCCCGCAGCTTCATATCCGCGTTCGCCTTCGGATTGAACCCCACGCCCAGCCAGAAATTTTCGGACGGAATCCAGTCCACGCCAAACACCAGATGCTTCGCCAGCGTCTGCACAAACGAGTCGCCCACCGCCGTCTTCGCCAGCGTCGCATCCGTATATTCAAACTTCCACCGGTTCATATACATAGCCGTCACCGAGACACGTATCGGCGCGTGTTCCATCCGCTTCGTGACGCCCGCCTGCACATCCCACGGCACCTTCTCGCGCCTCGAATCATAGCCCTGCAACTGCGCACCCGCATTTTTAACCACAACGCCGAACGAAAACTCCGTCTCCGGATTATAATAACTCAAACCCGCATCGACCGCAATGCCAAACGACGTATATTCAGCCAGGCTCGAATAAAGCGCCTTGAACGAAACGCCGCCGCGCCAGCTATCCGTCAATTCATAGGAAAAAAACCCGTTCAGACTAATATCTCTCGCCGAAAAATCCCCCAGCACCACATGTTCGGCACTGACCTCCTTCATGCGGCCGTAGCTGATAAACGACGCTCCGACGCCCCACGCGCTTCTCTCCCTGAGCGCTTTCGTAAACGCGACGCTACCCACGTTGATATCTGAAAAATAATTCATGTAGTTCAGGTTCACCATCCCGTCCATTTCGCCCCCCAGCAGCGACGGATTATGAAAAATCAGCGACGGATCACGCTCTATCAGCGACACGGAATGTCCGCCCAGCGCGTTCACGTGCGAAGACGCCGGATAGCGCAGAAACGCAAACACGCGATCCCCCTCCTGCGCCCCAAGCAGCACGGGAAACAGCCACAACACAATTGCCAGTCTTATATGTTTCATCCTCATTCCTAATCGTAAAGCGCACAAATATACGCCATTTTTCCGACATCCGTCAAGACGCCGGCCATATCAATAACGAAGAAAACGGAAAAAATGTATACCGGCTTCCCTTTTTCATTTCCGAAAAAAAAGTGAAACCGCAATTTTTTTCCCGCTTTTTCGTACAGCGAATTAAAATTGTCCATATCTTTGCTACCGAAGTCAAACATATAATTAAAAAAACTATGGAAATCAAGAAATCGTCTAAAGCCGACTTGGAGAAGATGAAGGGAACAAGTCTCCTGATGGGTTTGATCGTGGGACTGGCCGTTTTGTTCGTTGGCTTTGAATGGGGGCAAAAAGACCTGAACATCTCGCATGAGGAAGGTGTTGCCGACGTCATCGCCGAGGAAGAAATTGAACTGACGACGCAAAACGAACCGCCGCCACCGCCGCCGCCTGCACCCGAAGTTGCAGAGGTACTGAATATTGTGGAAGATGACAAGGAAGTCGCATTGGTGAACCTGTCTTCGGAAGACAATCAGATGGAAGCGCAGATACAGACATACGTGCCGCCCGCTCCGGTAGAAGAGGAAGAGGAAGACACGGAAACGATTTTCCAGGTAGTAGAAAAAATGCCTGAATTTCCGGGAGGACAGGCCGCGATGCTCAGCTACATTCAGAGAACGCTGAAATATCCGGTTGTCGCGCAGGAAAACGGTATTGCCGGACGCGTGACCTGCTCGTTTGTGGTAAACCGTGATGGCTCCATCGTCGACATTGAAGTAGTGCGTGGTATCGACGCCTCGCTCGACAAGGAAGCCATGCGCGTGATTGGCACCATGCCAAAGTGGAACGCCGGCGAACAGAGAGGGAAACCGGTACGTGTAAAATTCACCATCCCGATCACATTCAGATTGCAGTAAATATTGTTTCCCATAAGCATTTTCAGGCAAGTAATAGAAAAAGGTCGCGCAGGTGGCCTTTTTTTGATGATTCAAAGATTTTCTGCGACATGAAATTAACTGACATACCGGCTCATTCCCCTATTCGGCAGAATGTTTTCGTTTGAACAGATCATACAGACGGTCGACGAGGCCATTCGCGGACTGACGCCGGAAAGTCGCCATCCCGCAGGCCTGTTTGATCCGATAAGATACACGCTTTCAAACGGAGGAAAGCGTATCCGCCCGGCGTTCATGCTGATGGCATGCGATGTATATGGCGGGCGAATAGACGAAGCCCTGCCGCCTGCGCTCGGGATGGAAGTTTTCCACAACTTCACCCTGCTGCACGACGACTTGATGGACGAAGCCAACATCAGACGGAACCGCCCGACCGTGCACAAGAAATGGAATCGCAACACGGCCATTCTGTCGGGTGACGCCATGCTCATTTCGGCCTACCGCCTGATAGGCGAAACACCCGCGCCTCACCTCCGCGAAATCCTTTCGCTGTTCACACAGACCGCCCTCGAGATTTGCGAAGGGCAGCAATTCGACATGGAATTTGAATCGAGAACGGATGTGACCGAAGCGGAATACATCGAGATGATACGGCTGAAAACGGCTGTCCTGCTGGCATGCTGCCTCAAGGCGGGAGCAATCGTTGGAGGCGCACCACACATCGAGGCGACAAAACTGTATCGCTTCGGACTGTATCTGGGGCTGGCATTCCAGTTACAGGACGATTTGCTGGACGTATACGGAAATCCGCGCACGTTCGGGAAAAATATCGGCGGCGACATCCTTTCCAACAAAAAGACATTCCTACTCATACACGCCCTCGAACAGGCATCAGCACAGCAGAAAAGCGTCATCGACCGCTATCAGTCCGCCGACAGCCTTTTTACACCCACCGAAAAGATTGCCGCAATCACCGCGATATACGACCGACTGCGGATAAAGGAGCTGACGGAAGAAAGAATTATACATTATTATAGTAAGGCGATGGACGAGCTGACCGCTCTGGACGTGCCGGCGGAACGCCTTGCCATCGTTCACAACATAAGCAAGCGTCTGATGAAACGCGAATCGTAACAGACGAAAGCGTATCTATGAAAATAATTGACACCCACACGCATATCTATTTGAAAGAATTTGACGGTGACCGTCGGCAGGCGATTCTGGCTGCCAGAGAATCGGGAATCGAAGCGGTATTGCTGCCGAATGTCGACGCGTCGACCGTCGCGCCGCTACTGCGACTGTGCGATGACGAACCCGGTTTTGCATTTCCGATGATGGGATTGCATCCGACGAGCGTCGATGATGCGTATACATCTCAACTGAAGACGATCGAGGCGGCGCTTGCGCGGCAGCGCTATTGCGGGATCGGCGAAATCGGGATTGACCTGTACTGGGACAAAAGCCACTTGGCGGCACAGAAAATCGTTTTCGAAGAGCAGTTGCAGTGGAGTATCGACCTGTGTCTGCCCGTCGCCATTCACACGCGGAACGCTTTCAAGGAAGTGTTTGAATCCATCCACAAGGTCGGAGCAAGCCGACTGAAAGGCGTGTTCCACTGCTTCGACGGGACGCAGGCCGACCTCGACGAAATACGGCAGTTGGGCGGTTTCAAAATCGGGATAAACGGCATACTGACATTCAGGAAGTCGCACTTGCCCGAAATCATCGGCCACGCGCCTGTCGGGATGTTTCTGCTGGAAACGGATGCACCCTATCTGGCACCGTCGCCGCATCGCGGAAAGCGTAATGAGCCGCTTTTTTTGTGGGAAACGGCCCGGAAACTTGCTTCCGTTCTCGGACTCAGCTTGGAAAGTGTCGCAAAACAGACAAAAAAGAATACGCTCGAAATATTTGATATTCAATAAAATAGTTTATGAGACGAGAAGAAACTTTCATCCAGAGTGCATTTTTTTTGACTAAATTGAGTTTTCTTTCGCATAAAAAACTGATATTTGTGGACTGAAAAAATTGGTATGCGATATTTTTTGCGTAATTTGCACTCGTTTTCGAGACGATGCTTAGACACTGTGATTGGAGAGATGCTCGAGTGGTTGAAGAGGCACGCCTGGAAAGCGTGTATATGCCTAAAGCGTATCGCGGGTTCGAATCCCGCTTTCTCCGCAGCGTATACGGCAGAAAAATAGAACGTAACAAATTAATTATTAACAATAAAAAGAACAGAAACTAAATTATTAATTTAAATTTTCAAACGCTATGAAAAAGTTATTTACAAAGACATTCCTGGTATTGTGCGCTCTTGGAACTTCTGCAGCTCTTTTTGCACAGGAAGTTGCAGTGGTAGAAGGTGAGAGCATGCATCAAGCTCTCAAAACTAAATTTATTGAAGGTAGTGCGGACTTCATGAGTACGATTGCTATCGCATTGATTTTGGGGTTGGCATTCGTGCTGGAACGTATCATCTATCTGAACCTGGCTGATACCAACGTCAAAAAGATGCTGGAAGACATCGAGTCGGCGCTTGTGAACAATAACGATGTAAAAACGGCTAAAGACGTTGCACGGAATACGAGAGGTCCGATCGCATCTATCGCTTATCAGGGATTATTGAGAATTGACCAGGGAATCGACATCGTCGAAAAATCGATTGTTTCCTATGGCGGCGTCCAGGGCGGTCTGCTTGAAAAGAATCTGTCGTGGGTCACGCTGTTTATTGCCATGGCTCCGTCTCTGGGATTCCTGGGAACGGTGGTCGGTATGGTCATGTCGTTCGACAAAATCGAGCGCGTAGGCGACATCAGCCCGACGGTTGTTGCCGGCGGTATGAAAGTGGCGTTGATCACGACCGTAGGCGGTCTGATTGTGGCGCTTATCCTGCAAGTATTCTATAATTATCTGTTAAGCAAGCTGGAATCCATCCTGAACAAAATGGAAGATGCATCAATTACGCTGCTCGACATAATTATAAAATACAATGTGAAATATCAAAAGTAAAATGTCATGGCTGTAACTCAAATAAGAAGGTTTTCCAGTTGGACGCTCATTATGTGCGCGATCATTACGGTCGCCGTACTGGGTATCTTTTATTTCGGTGGGGTAGAAGACCCTGCTGCCGAAATCAAGGCGCCTGTCTATACGTCGCTGTTGCTGTACTGGTGCTATGTCCTTATCGTCCTTACGGTTGCCGGATTGCTGATTTTTGGAGTATTCCAGTTCGTGTCATCTCTCAGGTCGAGGCCTAAAGCTGCACTCGGCTCGCTGGCTGTCCTGATTGCTTTTGTGGCGCTGCTGGGTATCACCTACATAACCGGTGATACGACGAGACTGCCGAACATCAACGTAGACTCGGCACATTTCAATGTCGACTTTTGGCTGAAGGTGTCCGACATGTGGCTGTATTCCGCATACATTATGTTGGTATTATGCATATTGGCGATGATTGCCGGATCCATTAAGACTGTATTGAAGAAATAAAAAATCTAAAGCAGGAAAGAAAATGGGTAAAAAGAGAAAAGTCCCGGGAGTAAATGCGACTTCTTCTGCCGATATTGCTTTCATGTTGCTGCTGTTCTTTCTGTTGACGACGTCAATGGATACCGATCAGGGATTGGCTAGGCGTCTGCCGCCACCACCCAATGACGAGACGACAACGGAAGCAATTGATATCCGGAAGAGGAACCTCTTGCCTATTCTGATCAATACGGACAATCAGATATTGTGCGCCGGTGAATATATCGAACTTGACTTCTTGAAGGAAAAGGCAAAAGAATTTATAGCAAACCGTAATGATGACCCGAATTTGTCGGAAAAGGTAGAAGAAGATGTACCGTTTTTCGGTCGAATGATGGTATGCAAACCCCACGTCATCTCGCTGATGAACGACCGAGGCACACAGTATCAGGCATATATCAATGTCCAGAACGAACTGGCAGCCGCCTACAACGAACTGCGTGACGAGGTTGCGAGAGGGAAGTGGAATCTGTCCTTTGCCGAATTGGATGAAGAAAAACAAAAGGCCGTGCAGCAGATCTATCCGCAAAAGATATCGGAAGCCGAGCCTAAAAATTATGGAGACAGAAAGTAATGGGAAAGTTTAATAAAGCGGGCGGACGCGAAATGCCCGAATTGAATACATCATCACTGCCTGACCTGGTCTTCGCCATCCTGTTCTTTTTCATGATGGTAACGAGCATGCGTGAAGTGACCCTCAAGGTGCAGTTCCTGGTACCGCAGGCTACGGAACTTCAGAAGCTGGAGAAAAAGTCGCTGGTGACGTTTATTTATGTCGGCAAACCCACGCCGGAATTTGCAGCAAAAATGGGTACCGAGCCGCGTCTTCAGTTGAATGACCAGTTTGCCGAAGTTTCGGAAGTCGGGTCGTATATCGCTCAGGAAAAATCGAGTATGAGGGAAGAAGATCAACCTTTCATGACGGTTTCCATTAAAGGCGATCACGACACGAAAATGGGCCTTGTCACCGACCTCAAACAGGCATTACGCAAAGCATACGCGCTAAAGATAAATTATTCCGCAAGGAGGCGAATTAATTAGTCCAGGCGTACATACGAGAAAAAAGAGGCCATCCGGTAAGAAAGGAAGGCTTCTTTTTTTTATTCAAATATTACGGGGTGCCATGATTTCGGAGATTTGGAAAGTGGCGCCTGACGTAAGCCTCTGTTTCATGATATCCGTGATGACCGTGCCGCACTTCTTATTTTCAGCAGGCGTCCTTAGTTGCCTGCAATATCATTCCTCCCCTTTCCCCCTCTCTTATTCACTTTCTATACTCGCATGATAATATAATAAATGAACAGGAAAGGTAGAGAGAGATTAGCCGGGCGCCCGAGGGTGCATTGGAGAATAAGGTGATTCACCCGGTCCACTGCATTGTGTGATGCGCTATATTGGTGATTATAGGGGTTTCAGCTCTTAAGTTGACGGCATTGGATGTTGCCCTGCATGATTGATACTCCGTGCGGAAAATATAAAAATAACACAAAAAACACAGATAAATGCATTTGGTTCCGAAATAAAGCCTATTTTTGCAAGCGTGGCGAGAAAAATGTAATACCTAATTATATATAACACTATGCATTACAAATTAGACGAGTTAGACAAGGCAATCCTGGCACAGATTGCCAATGATGCACGAAAGCCTTTCCTTGAAGTGGCAAGGGAATGTAAAGTTTCGGGAGCAGCCATTCATCAGCGAATCCAGAAGTTAATAAATGGAGGGGTGATTAAAGGGTCCGAGTTTATGCTGAACAATTCCCTGATCGGGTATGAGACGTGTGCGTATATGGGTCTGTACTTGCAGAATCCCGGACAGTTTCCCGTGGTGATCGAGGCGTTGCGGCAAATTCCCGAAGTAGTGGAATGTCACTATACGACCGGACAGTACGATCTTTTCATCAAGATCTACGCAAGAAACAATACGCATCTGCTGGATATTATTCACCACCAGCTTCAGCCGCTCGGACTGGCGCGTACGGAAACGCTGATTTCATTCAAAGAGGAGTTTAAGAGGAATATTCCGGTGAGCTGAAACGCTTCGGGGGTTTCAGGATTCGAAGATTTTCAGTTGCAGGTTTTCGCCGTCCCATTCGATGAAGGAGAAGTGCTGCATCCAGTCTCCGGCGACAAGCAGGCGCGAGGCGGGGTCTAACTTCATGTCGAGCAGCACGTGGCGGTGGCCGAAGATGAAACAGTCGATGTCGGGACACGTCCGGAGATACGCCTTCGCGAAGTCGATAAGGTACGTGTTTTGCTGCGCCTGCATTTCGGGCGTCTGTCCGTCCGTTCCGTTTTTGCGGCTGCTGTATGACCACCAGCGGGCGAAGGCGAACGTCCAGCGCGGATGAATGGCGGCGTAGAGGCGCTGGCAGATACGGTTGCGAAACATGGCCCGCAGGAAGCGGAAGGTAAACGGGCGCTCGCCGACTTCGTCGCCATGCGCAAGAAGGAACCGCCGGCCCATGAGGTCGACCGTCTCAGGCCCCTGATGGATGACGGCGCCGATTTCGCGTGGCAGATAGTCGAACATCCAGATGTCGTGGTTGCCGGCGAAAAGATGAATCTCCACGCCGCGGTCCGCCAGCTCGGCGAGCTTGCCGAGAAAGCGGACGAATCCCCGCGGAACGACGTGCCGGTATTCGTACCAGTAGTCGAACATGTCGCCCAGAAAATAGATGGCGCGCGCCTGCGCCCCGATGCTGTCGAGCCAGCGCACCAGCCGCTTTTCGGCCGCCTGCGGGTCCGGCAGATAGCGGTTGCCCAGATGGGCGTCGGCTGCGAAATAGATTTTCCGGCGGGAATCCATGACGTGCGTTTTTCAGAGCATACCCAGCTCCAGTTTGGCTTCTTCCGTCATCATGTCGCGGTTCCATTCCGGCTCGAATACCATGTTGACCTGCACGCTTCGCACGCCGTCGATGGCTTCGGTTTTCATTCGCACGTCTTCGATGATGAAATCGGCGGCGGGACAGTTTGGTGCGGTAAACGTCATGTCGATCCGGACGTTTTTTTCGTCGTCGACGTCGACGCTGTAAATCAGCCCGAGGTCGTAGATGTTGACCGGGATTTCGGGGTCGTAGACGGTTTTAAGTGCGGCGATAATGGCTTCTTCGGTCTGTAGAAATTCGTTCGGTTGCATGATTACATGTGATGTGATGAAACAGTTCGGTTACTTGCCCAGCCGGCCTTCGTCGGCATAGCTGTAGTATGTATTGTCACTCAGCACGATGTGGTCGAGCAGCGAGATGTCGAGCAGCGCGGCGGCTTCGGCGAGGCGAAACGTCAGGTCGTCGTCCGCCCGGCTGGGCTGGATATTTCCCGACGGGTGATTGTGGCAGAGCACGATGCCCGTGGCCAGCGCGCTGACGGCGGCTTTCATAATGAGCCGTATGTCGATGTGTATCGTGCCCGTCCCGCCCTGCCCGATCTTGACTTTTTCGATCACCTTCCCGGCGCGGCTGGTGAAGGCTGCCCAAAATTCTTCGTACGGCAGGTCGCAGAGCAGGGGATAGAACAGGTCGCGGGCGTCGCGGCTGGTGCGAACAGACTTGCGTTCAAGCGGTTCGGCGTCGCGCCTGCGCCGGCCAAGCTCCATTGCGGCGACGATGGCGATGGCTTTTGCTTCGCCTATGCCCTTGAAGGCCATCAGGTCTTTGACGGACAGTTTCGCCAGCGCGTGCAGGCTGTTGGAGGCGGCGCTCAGGATGCGCTGCGACAGTTGCACGACCGTTTCCTCCCTGCTTCCCGAGCTGATGAGTATGGCCAGAAGCTCCGCATCGCTCAGAGAGGCAGCGCCTTTGAGGAGCAGTTTCTCGCGCGGGCGGTCTTCTTCGGCCCACTCGCGGAGGCGAAGCCTCCCGTCCGTTTCCATCATTTTGCCCGTCCGATATACGAGCCGTTGCGGGTGTCGACTTCGATTTTTTCGCCTGCGTTGATAAACAGCGGTACGCGCACCTTGGCGCCGGTTTCGACCGTGGCGTCCTTCAGGGTGTTGGTGGCCGTGTCACCCTTGACACCCGGCTCGGTATAAGTCACTTCGAGGATCACGTGTGCCGGCAGCTCGCACGTCAGTATCGTTTCGCTTTCGGCATGTACCATCGCCTCGACCGCGTCGCCGTCCTTGAGGAACTGCACGCCGTCGATGCTTTCGCCCGGCAGCGAAATCTGCTCGAACGTTTCGGGGTGCATGAAGTTGTAGCCCATATCGTCTTTGTAAAGAAACTGATACGGACGGCGTTCGATGCGGACTTCTTCGACCTTGACGCCCGAATTCCACGTCCGGTCGATGACGCGCCCCGTGGTGACGTTTTTCAGCTTCGTGCGGACGAAGGCCGGCCCCTTGCCCGGCTTCACGTGGAGAAATTCGACGATAAAATAATACGCGCCTTCAATGTCGAGACACATCCCGTTTCTAAAATCTGCTGTTGTAGCCATAGGATTACATTATTACAATTAGGTATTCGTTAATTTGAAGGCAAAAGTAATGCTTTTGGTTCAAAGTTGCAAATGATGATTTTCAGGGGATGCATTTCAACGCGTCGCGCCGGGAAATGCAGCCCGGATTCCGCGTCCGGAAAGGGAGGTGCGAGACATGCCGGAAGGGCCGTAAATGCGTGCCGGCCGGACTGAACGGGATTTCTGCCAAAATCAATATCTGTCTTTAAATTAAATGATTCACATGCGAGCGTTTCTTTTCGCCGTGTCCGCAGACGAAAAAATCGCCGTAGAAACGGTTTTCATCTCTATAGAGACAGATTTCATCTCTATAGAGACGGCTTTCATCTCTATAGAGACGGTTTTCATCTCTATAGAGACAGACTTCATCTCTATAGAGACGGTTTTCATCTCTATAGAGACAGGTTTCATCTCTATAGAGACGGTTTTCATCTCTATAGAGATTTCAAGGCTTTTTCTGTTGATATGGATACGCGGGGGGCAACAGTCGGTTGATTCATCCGGAAAGTTATACGCCCGCTGTCTCCATGCAATTCATACTTCATAATTTATAATTCATGCAGTTTAAGATGCGCCATTTTCATGAATAATGCGAATAAAATTTGCCGTTATGAGAAAAAGCCGTATCTTCGTGGCGTCCTTTGACTTGGAATAATTATTGTTATATATAAAATTTTATGATTATGAACACAGGAAAAAATTTTGGAAAGGCGGCGATATGTGGAATCGTACTCACGTTTGCCGTGATGATTGGTTTTTCGGGATGCAGCGAGGATTATTCTCCCGCGATCCGTCATTTGAACGATACGACAGACAGCCTGAGCAGGGCGTTAACGTCTCTTCGCGAGGATTTTAATTCGAGGATTGCCCAGCTCACGACGCAGTTGAACGCGAAGGTTTCGGTCGAGAGCGTGGTGCCCACCCAGCATCAGGACGGACGCCGGGGATACACGCTGAGCCTGAGTAACGGCGAAGAATTTTCGTTTTACAACGGTACGAACGGTTCGTCCGGCAGTGTCTGGCAGATTGATCCCACGACGGGTCGCTGGATTTGCGACGGCGTCCTGACGGAATACAGGGCGGTGGGCTACAATGCGCCGGCGCCTTACATCAATGCGGCGGATACGACGTGGTATGTCCACGTATGGGACCCGGCGACGAGCACGTACGTTCCTCAAAAAACTGCTTACAAAGTGGTGGGTAATGAGACATTTCTCTCGTATGTGACGCAGGACACGCAGGGAAATTATACGCTTTATGTCAGGGATCTTAATGCCACGGATGCGAATGGCAACATATTGAGGACTATTCCTTTAAATCCCACCGTGGCGGTTCCCTCCGGCGGGTTTATCGAGTTGCTGGGCTACGTGCAGGGAGGCGCCGTGAGCGGGATCGCCAATCTTTCGCTAAGCTCGGTCGTGACAAGCGATCTGGCGCTGGATTTCGGGCGGATCGCTTCGCTTCCCACGGGTTATACGCAGTGGAATTACAGGAAGACCGTGCTGGCGGCGCAGGTTTTAAGCTCGCTGGGCAATAAGAATACGGCCATTGTCGTCACTACGAATCTGAGTTCGCTTCCGAACACGATGACGCTGAAAAATTCCCGTGGCACAGCCATGCCGGTCCGGTTCGGTACGCCGGTAGCGCTCTCGGGGCTGCTGACGCGCTCGGGCGGGCCTGCTGTCGGGACGGTTTATTACGTGCCCATAGACGCGACGGATGCTGTGCAGACAAATCTGGATGCCTTCAAAAACCAGTTCGAGACCGGTGCGCTTTATTATCTGGAGGCGGGGGTCGTGAAGTCGAACTACAGCACATGGACGATCGTGGCCAACCCGAAGGATGCAACTGCTAATCCACCTACCCCGGCCACCCCGGCGCTGGTCACCGGACTGAGTGGCGCCACTCTGGACGGTAGCGGAATATATCAGTACAGCATAGGCGCGAATTCGAATGTCGGGGTGACTTTCAACGCCGACAGTGCCAATGTGTATGACTACCACATAACGAGCCATAATCCGGCTATTGTCGTAAACAATACGGCCGGAACGTTCCATTCGACGGTCGCCGTCACGCCGTATGATACCATCTTTGTGAACAAGCTGCTGATAGACGGACGGCTGCTGATTGACACCATCCGGGTCAGGACGCTGTAATCGCCGGGGGAAAGGGCCGGGCGGCAGTCATTCCGCCCTGCCCTCCCGATGCGGCAGATTGAAATCGCCCTTTCAGGCCTGCATTATGCTAAAAGCTCGGAGACCTTCCCGAAAAAGGTCTCCGAGTGATTTTAAAAAGGCCGGAAGGCGTATGAAACCGAATTTTTGAGTTCCCATAATCTTTGAACCGGAAAAACATGTCAGACACTGCAGACCGCAGGACTTACCGCAAATGGATCGACTGCGCAAAGTTTGTATCCATTTTCCTGGTCGTTTTGTTCCATTGCCCGCCGTCCCTTAGCGGAACGGTTGCGGGCGTGTCGTTATCGCACCTGCGCCTTCCTTCATTCTTTTTTCTGGCGGGACTGCTGTTCAGTTTTTCCGGACATCCGTCTTTTATCGCATTTGCCAGGCGGCGGAGTATTCAACTGCTGATTCCCTACGTCTGCTTTTTCGCCATTTCCTACCTGTTCTGGCTGCTGGCGGGAAAAGACCTGTCGTCGCCCGACGAGAGGGCGGCGCCGTTCTATCAGCCCGTCGTCGAGTATTTGTACGGGCGCCCCTTGCTGATCGACTGGCCGCTGTGGTTCATCGCCGCACTGTTTTCCATGCAATGCCTGTTTTACCTGTTCCGGAAAATAAGCCGGCCGGCGAGCGTCGTCATCTTATTCGCACTTGCCTTTGCGCCCCGCCTGACAGATCTTTCCGGTGCGCCCTGGATGCTCGACAACGTGTGTGATTTCTTTTTTTATTACGGGCTTGCCTCGTTATACAAAAAAGCGTTTTTCCGCTTCATGGAAATGAAAAGCCGCTTTATCGCCGGATTCCTACTGCTGATCATTCACTTTATATGCAACGTTCAACTGCTCGGACAGCCGGATGAATACCTGGCCGTACCGCTGCACCTGCTGTGCGGCATAAGCATCATTATTCCCCTTTTCATTCTGATCAAAGCGATCACCGACCGCCGGGGCCTGCATCCTGCCATCAAATACATGGCGATGAATACCATCATCATACTCGCCTGCCACACTTACGGCATCCGGCTTCTCACGCTGCTCGTCACCCGCTTCATGCACGTCGGCGACGACTTTTTCGACGGTCTGTACGGTTTGAAACCGGTGATCGCCGTTGCAGTGATGATCCTGATGATTGCGCCCGTTTACGTCATCAACCGCTATTTCCCCTTCATCGTCGGAAGAGGGAAATATTTCAATTCCTGACTGCGGTTACCTTCAAAATATCTGCACCACGGCGTCAGTCCGCACGCTTCGCATTTCGGCCTGCGGGCGAGGCACACGTACCGGCCGTGCAGGATGAGCCAGTGATGAGCGCGGGGGACGAGGTTTTCGGGGATGTAGCGGATCAGTTCCCTTTCCGTGGCCAGGGGCGTCCGGCTGCCGTCCGTCAGTCCGATACGGTTCGACACGCGAAACACGTGCGTATCAACGGCCATCGCCGGCTTGTTGAACACCACGGCGGCGATCACGTTGGCCGTCTTGCGCCCGACGCCCGGCAGGGTCAGCAGCGCGTCCACGTCCGAAGGCATGCGCCCGCCATAGTCTGCCACGAGCCTGCGCGCCATCCCGACCAGATGTTTCGCCTTGCTGTTAGGATACGACGCGCTTTTGACGTATTCGAAGACCGCTTCGGGCGTGGCGGCCGCCATCGCTTCGGGCGTCGGGAAGGCGTCGAAGAGCGCCGGCGTAATCATGTTCACGCGTTTGTCCGTGCACTGGGCGGACAGGATGACGGCCACGAGCAACTGGAACGCATCCGAATAGTGCAGCTCGGTCTCCGCCACCTCCACGTTACGGCCGAACCAGTCGATGACGCCTCTGTATCGTTCTTCCTTCTCCACGTCGACGGGTCAGTAGGCAGCTTCGAACTGGGTCAGGAAGCGGATGTCGTTCTCGAAAAACATGCGGATGTCTTTCACCTGATACTTCAGGTTCGTGATGCGCTCGATTCCCATCCCGAGCGCATAGCCGGAATACACCGTGCTGTCGATGCCGCAGTTTTCGAGCACGCTGGGATCGACCATTCCGCAGCCGAGGATTTCGACCCATCCGGTATGTTTGCAGAACGGACATCCCTTGCCGTGACACAGGTTGCAACTGATGTCCATCTCGGCGCTCGGCTCGGTGAAGGGGAAAAACGACGGGCGCAGGCGGATGTCCGTGTCCGCGCCGAACATCTCTTTGGCAAAGAAGAGCAGCGCCTGCTTGAGGTCGGCAAACGAAACATCCGTATCGACGTAAAGCGCCTCGACCTGGTGGAAGGTGCACAGCGCGCGGTAAGAGATGGCCTCATTGCGGTATACGCGCCCCGGGCAGATGATGCGGACGGGCGGCCGGCAGCGTTCCATCACGCGCGTCTGCACCGACGAGGTGTGCGTCCGCAGGAGCACGTCGGGATGGTGGCGGATGAAAAACGTGTCCTGCATGTCGCGCGCCGGATGGTCTTCGGCGAAATTCAGCGACGAGAAGACGTGCCAGTCATCTTCGATTTCGGGGCCTTCGGCGATGCTGAATCCCAGGCGTCCGAAGATGTCGCATATCTCCTTTTTCACGACGGAAAGGGGATGCCGCGTCCCCGCCGGGACGGGATAGGCCGTGCGCGTGAGGTCGGGCAGGTCGCCGTCCGGGCGCGCCGCTTCGAACAGTGTCTTCAGGGCGTTGATCTTGTCCTGCGCCGCATTTTTCAGTTCGTTCAGCAGCATGCCCACCTCGCGTTTCTGTTCCGCGGCGACGTTTCGGAAGTCGTTCATCAGGGACGGTATGATTCCTTTTTTGCTTAAATATTTAATTCTAAGCGTCTCCAGCTCGTCGGTGCTGCCTGCCGTGAGGCCTTTGATTTCTTCCAGTAATGCGTGAATTTGTTCAATCATTTTTCTGCTGTTTATTTTGCGGGACAAAAATATGAAAAAGATTCATAGATTCAAGGATTCAGGTTAATTCTTTTTTTGAGGTGCTATTATCCTTCGTGCGGGGTAAAACGGTGAGATGAAAATGTCCGGAATCCGTTCCGGTTCTACCCGGAATCAATGATTCTGTCCGGAATCAGTCCCGATTCTGTCCGGAATCAATGATTCTGTTCGGAATCCGCTCCGATTCTGTGTAGAATCAATGATTCTGATCGGAATCTGTCCCGGTTCTGTCCGGAATCATTGATTCTGTCCGGAATCCACTCCGATTCTGTGTAGAATCAATGATTCTGTTCGGAATCCGCTCCGATTCTGTCCGGAATCAATGATTCTGTTCGGAATCCGCTCCGATTCTGTGTAGAATCAATGATTCTGTCCGGAATCCACTCCGATTCTGTGTAGAATCAATGATTCTGATCGGAATCTGTCCCGGTTCTGTCCGGAATCATTGATTCTGTCCGGAATCCACTCCGATTCTGTCCGGAATCAATGATTCTGTCCGGAATCCGTCCCGGTTCTGCCTGGAAGCTCAATCCCGAAGGCGGCTAAAAATAAACGTTGTAATGTCCGAAAAACGGATCTCCGTCCGGCGTATCGCCGCCTTCCTTTTTCGGATCATGTTCGCCCGTCGGGGCAATGGCTTTCACATCCCGCGCGACGCTCTGCTGCTCCTGCCATTCGCCGAAGCAGTCTCCTTCCGGATAACATATTTTCAGCTCCTTACGCTGTTTGACATTTTTGTTTTCAAGTGGGCTCATGACGTATGACTACTATGTAAATTATTTTTATCGACTTTCCTTCTCTCTCTCGCAGTTTCTCGTTGTGGTTCTGTTCGCAAACGCGAAGCATGGTGCGGATTCCGCCCGCACGGCGACGGTGCAAAGGCTACGTCGGCGGCCTGATATGCCTCTCGTCCTTTTTCAGTGGAACAATATGTGAAAATATAAACTTCATACTGTTTCTTTTCCAGCAAAGATATGAATATTATCCGAAAACGGCAGAGAATTAACAAAATAAATACTTTTTTTTAAAGCGTTATTTGATTGAGGATAATTGTATTTTCATGTGTTTATATTTTAGCACGATTCAGGGGCGCGGAAGGTCATAAATTCAAAGTTTAATAAATATTTTAGAAAATCATCCTGTTAATTTGAGCCGGAGATGTTCACTCTCCTTTTTTTTACTTATGTTTGCAGCGCAAAAACAAAATATATGGAAGATAGACCTGTCAGGATACCGTCACCCGCCCTTTCGTTCGTACCCATCATCGTGCTGGTAGGCATGCTGTTTTTCGCAATACGCATATTCGGCAGCAGCACGCTGGAGGGCGCGAGCCAGATCGTCCTGCTGGTGGCGACGGCCGTATGCGCGCTGATCGCCATGACGTGCTGCCGGGTCAGATGGAAGACGATCGAGGCCGCCATCGTACAGAATATCACGAGTGTCGCCGTCGCGGTGCTCATACTCCTGCTTGTCGGCGCCCTGTCGGGTAGCTGGATGGTCAGCGGCATCATCCCGACGATGATCTACTACGGCGTGCAGATCATTCATCCCGACATTTTTCTGGTCTCCACCTGCCTGATATGCATCCTCGTGTCGGTGATTACCGGCAGTTCGTGGACGACGGTGGCGACGATCGGCATCGCCCTCTACGGCATCGGGAAGGTGCAGGGGTTCAGCGACGGGTGGATCGCGGGCGCCATCATTTCGGGCGCGTATTTCGGCGACAAGATTTCGCCCCTTTCAGACACGACCGTGCTCGCCTCGTCCGTCACGGAAACGCCTCTGTTCAAGCATATCCAGTATATGATGATCACGACCGTCCCGTCCGTGACGATCACGCTTGCAATCTTTCTGATCGCGGGCTTTGCATACGAGACGACTTCGTCGGAATCCATCCTCGGCTTCACGCAGCGGCTGGGCGGGACGTTTCGCATCTCGCCCTGGCTGCTGCTCGTGCCGGCGATTATGGGTGTGATGATTGCGCGGCGGGTGCCGACGCTGATCATGCTGTTCGCTTCGGCGGCGCTGGCGGGCGTCTTTGCGATTATTTTCCAGCCCGGGCTGCTGCACGACATCGCCGGCATGGACACGCGCGGCGCGGCATCGACCTTCAAGGGGACGCTTCAGATGTTTTTCGCGGCGACGAATATCGACACGGGCGACGCGGCGGTGAACGAACTGGTGACGACGCGCGGCATGGCGGGGATGATGAACACGATATGGCTGATCGTCTGCGCCATGTGTTTCGGCGGGGCGATGACGGCGAGCAACATGCTGGCCAGCATCACGTCGGTCTTTCTGCGGTTCATGAAGCGCACGGTCGGGCTTGTCGCGTCGACGGCCGTTTCGGGCCTGTTCCTGAACGTGTGCACAGCCGACCAGTATCTCTCCCTCATCCTGACGGGCAACATGTTTAAGGATATATACCGCCACAAGGGCTACGAGAGCCGGTTGCTGAGCCGTACGCTCGAAGACAGCGTGACGGTGACTTCGCCGCTCGTCCCGTGGAACACGTGCGGGATGACGCAGGCTACCGTGCTGGGCGTCCCGACATTTACTTACCTTCCGTACTGTTTTTTCAACATTATCAGTCCGCTGATGAGCATACTCGTCGCGGCAACAGGGTATAAAATAAAAAAATGGAAAGATGAAAAAAATCAGGATCTCGCTGCTGGGTAAAGTCGCCCTCGCGATAGGACTGGGCATCGCGTTCGGACAGTTTCTGCCTGGAAGCATTGCACGCATATTCGTGACCTTCAATGCGCTCTTCGGAGAGTTTCTCAAGTTTGTCATCCCGCTTATCATCTGCGGCCTGGTCATCCCCGCCATCAGCGATCTGGGGAAAGGCGCCGGGCGGCTGCTCGCCCTCACGGCCGTCATTGCATACGGGTCGACGCTCTTTTCGGGCTTCTTCACCTTCGCAAGCGGGTCGTTCGTGCTGCCGCAGCTCATTGCGCCGGATGCGGTCGTCGCCGTCATGCAAAACCCTGAAGAGATGATGCTCCAGCCGTATTTCACGATCGCCATGCCTCCGCTGATGGACGTCATGACGGCGCTGCTGATCGCCTTCGTGCTCGGCATCGGACTGACGCTCATCAAGGGTACGACGCTGCAAAACGCTTTCGCCGAGTTTCGCGACATCGTCGTGCAGCTCATCGAGTCCATCATCATCCCGCTGCTGCCCCTCCACATCTTCGGCTTGTTTCTGAACATGACGCTCAGCGGGCAGGTGGCGACCATACTGATGATGTTTGTCAAAGTCATCCTGTTCATTTTCGTGCTTCACATACTGCTGCTGCTCATTCAGTTTATCATCGCCGGCGCTGTCGGGAAGAAGAATCCGTTCCGGCTGCTGAAAAACATGATGCCGGCGTATGCAACGGCGCTGGGGACGCAGTCGTCGGCCGCGACCATCCCGGTCACGCTGGCGCAGACGCTGAAAAACGGCGTGAGGGAGGCAATTGCCGTCTTCGTCGTGCCGCTCTGCGCGACGATACACCTGTCGGGGAGCACGATGAAAATCGTGGCCTGTGCAATGGCCATCATGCTGATGACGGGTACGCCGATCGACGCCCTCGAATTTAGCGGGTTTATCTGTATGCTGGGCGTCACGATGGTAGCGGCGCCGGGCGTGCCGGGAGGCGCCATCATGGCGGCGGTGGGCGTGCTGGAGAGCATGCTGGGGTTCGACGAGACGCTGCAGGCGCTCATGATTGCGCTCTACATCGCGATGGACAGCTTCGGTACGGCCTGCAATGTGACCGGCGACGGCGCGATTGCAGTAGTGATCGACCGGATTTCGATGAAGAAGGCTTCGTGATTTAAATCCGGGATTCAAAGATTCCAAAATTCAAAGATTCAAAGATTCAACAAAACAGGACAGTCGTTCCGAAATTATGAATTATGAAAAGATACAAGCTGTTCGTACAAATGATTTGTGCCGGCGCACTGGCGCTGGCGGCAAGCGGCTGCAGCCGGATGAAGGAAACGCCGGTGCGGAGCTATACGGTGGATTTTTCCAGTGTAGAAAAAATCCCTTTGACGGAAATTGCTTCCGATATCCGCACGGTTCGGCTGGAAACCGATGACGATATCCTGATCAGCTATATCCGTCAGGTGATTGATGTCGGCGAGCGCCTGCTTGTCCGTCACGGCGAGCGCTGCTCCCTGTTCGACAAAACGGGGAAATATCTGCGCGACATTGGCGGCAAAGGACAGGGGCCGCGGGAATGGGTGAATATATCCGGTTTATTCGTGAGGGATGATGCTGTTTTTGTTTTCGACGAGAGCAGCCATAAAATACTGGTATTCGACTTTGACGGGCTGTTTGTACGCGAAATACGGATGCCGGAAAAAGACGATTATTACGAACTGATGCCCCTGCACGGTGATGATGCCTGCATGCTGTTTACTCCAAACCGCAGCGGAAGAGAGAAGACAAAATTTACATTCCTTGATGAAACGGGCGAGAAAGCAACTGTGTCCTATGACCGGGAATATAAAGCGAAGTTTGTGCAAGCGTTTTACATCTACGAAGGCGCGGTCTTTCACTATGGCGACAGGAATTATTTTAAAGAGATGTTTAGCGACACGATTTTCGCTGTTCACGAAGATTATACGGTTTCGCCCCGCCTGGCGCTGGATTTCGGGAAATACGGCGCTTCGCTCGAGAAGCGTCACGGTCTGGAGACGCCTCAGGAAAACGTGTTTGAAAACATGGTCCGGACTTCCATCACCGGCGAATCGGCCTCTTACTTGTTCTTCAATGCGACGCTGCATCGCGAAACCTCTTATTTCTATCTGGACAAACAGCGTCATACGCTGCATAACGTCTCCTTTTACCTGACGGAAGAACCGGCATCGGAAAAGCCGTTTACGCCCGGTTACATTTCAGAAGACAACAGACGTCTGATCGGTGTGATGGAAGCGGAGGACGACGAAAATCCCAGCCTCATCGTGGCGACGCTGAAGCAGTGATTCAAGGATTCCAAAATTCAAAGACTCAAAGATTCGACAGCCCCTATGCCCAATGTCATTAAGTTAAGCCACAATTGCCTGAAAGGCAGAATCTGCATAACTGCAGGTCAACGACCTGCGGGAGGAAACCCGCCTCCTTTCTCTGCCTGGAAGGCAGGACATGGTGATTCGGCGTTATGTCCTGCCTTTCAGGCAGCAGATTTAGCGCTCATCCTGTTTCCGCAGGTCGTTGACCTGCGGTTATGAAAATCCAACCTTTCAGGTTGAATCTTTGAATCCTGAATTTTGAATTACCGGTTCGTCCCCTCAAACAGGTCGTGCGTCACCCTTTCCTCCCTCCTCTGCGAGCGGAAGTTATTGAAGGTATAGCTCAGCGAGAGCGTGATCAGCGGCGAACGGGGATAGATCACCGTCCGCGAATCCATGCTGGGGCCGTTTTTCGTATCCACATATTTTGCCGTCGAAAAGACGTCGCGCACGTTCAGGATGGCCGACAGCCGGCGCTCGAGCAACTGCTGGCGCACGGAGAAGTTGAAGTAGAAAAACTCGTCGACACGCCCCTGCGTGCTCACCGACGGCCCCACGAAATAGCTTTCCAGCCTCACGCGCGTGTTGCGGGCCACGTCCAGGTTGTTGTTCAGCGCGAGCTGCCAGTTGAGGCTTTCGCTGTCGTTGTCCACCTTGTATTCGTTTGCGATCATGTAGTGGAACAGGCTCCCGCTGACGTCCATGTTCCACCACTTTGCGACCTGAAAATTCGTCGCCACCTCGCCCCCCGTCGCATAGTCGTCGCCCACGTTCGATATGGAGTCGAGCGTGACGCCCGTGTGATAGGGCACGCGCACGCGCTCGATCTTGTCCGTCCGCCGGCGGTGAAACAGCGTCGCCGAGGCGGAATGTTCGCCCATCGTCCGCTCGTAGGTCAGCTCGACGGAGTTCGTGTATTCCGGCCGTATCTTCGGATTGCCCGACTGCGCCGTGTAGTGGTCGACATAGACGACATACGGCTCCATGTAGAACAGTTGCGGCTGCGTGATACGGCGCGAATACCCGAGGCGCAGGCGGCTGCTTTCGTCGAACGCCCAGGCGAGGTGCGCCGAGGGAAAGAGGTCGAGCTTGTTCCACGTGTGCCGCGCCCACGCCTCGCTGTTCTCCAGTTTGCGGTGTATGAACTCGCCCCGCAGGCCGGCCTGATAGCTGAGCTTCCCGTGCGTGTTCGAGAGCATGGCGTACAGGGCATGTATGTCGCGGCGAAACACGTAGCGGTTATACAGGTCGTCGCGCCGCTCGAATGCGCTCAGCGAAGGGTTGTAGACGTCGACCCGGTAGTCGCCGTCTTCGGTGTAGGTAAAGAAGTAATACCCGGTCTCGAACTTGCCCGCGCGGTCGCCGAAGGGCAGGACGAAGTCGAGGTTTCCCTGCGCCGTCAGGCGGTATTCGTGCTCCCAGGCCCTGTGACCCTGCGCCCGGCTGCCGTCCGGGTAGAAGAGGTCGGTGAAGAAAAACTCCATCGCATCGTGTTCGTAGAAAGCGAAAAACGAACCCGTCAGCCGGCGCCCGTCGTCCGCCAGTCGGTGCTCGAAGCCCACGTCGCCGCGGAGCGTCAGGTCGTGCAGGCGCACGTAGTCGTGTCCGTCGTACGACGCGGCTGTCTCCTCGCCCGTCACGTTCGACCGGTACGTGTCTTCGTAGTGCAGGTATCCGCCGCGGTTGCGCACCCGGTAGCGCGTCTCCAGCGCCCCCGACCAGGTTGTTCGCCCCCGCTCCCAGTCCAGCCCGGTACGGAGGGCATAGAGGTCGACAAAGCTCGTCCGCTCGCCCGTGGCGCGTGTCGTGGTCGTCGTGTCGTCCATGCTGATGTGCTTCAACTGGTCGAAATCGCTCACGAGGTATCGTCGCGAGACCTCGCCCGACGTCTGCCAGCGCACGTCGCCGGCGCGATACGACGCCATGAAGTCGGCGCTGCGCGACGCGACCGAGCTGCCCGTGGCGTTCAGCATCCCGCTCCATCCGCTGCCGGACTGTTTTTTCATATTGACGTTGATGATGCCCGCAACGCCGTCTGCTTCGTTGCGTGCCGACGGTGTGCTGACGATCTCGATGCTTTCGATCTGCCCGGCCGGGATCTGTTCCAGCGCGGCGCTGCCGTCCATGGTCGCAGGCTTCCCGTCGATGTAGACCTTGAATCCCGAACTGCCGCGAAACGACAGTTCGCCGTTCGCGTCGACCCTCACCGAAGGCGTCTGCTCGAGGATGTCGACCGCCGTTCCTCCCGCCGCCGAGATATATCCCGACGCTTCGATCACTTTCCGGTCGAGCCGGTAGACGGTCTGCCGGCGGCGGGCTACGATTTCGACCCCCGACAGGGCGATGTCCAGCGGCTGGAGCACGATGTCGGGATGCATCACGTTTCGGCTCCGGTCGGTCAGACTAAGGTCGAACCGCTGCGACGAATAGCCCACGAAGGAGACGGCGACACTGCAGTCGCCCGGACGGCTGGTCGCGAGCGAGAAAAGCCCGTCAGCATCCGTCGCCGCACTGGCAATCAGCGTCGAGTCGGGGGCATACAGCAGCACGTTGACCGCCACCATCGCCTCGCCCGAAACGTCTTCGAGCACGCGCCCGGTAATCGTCCAGCCGTTCTGTGCCGGCAGCTTCGCGAGAAACAGGCATAATATGCACGCAATTAGAATTTTTGTTTTCATTTACTTTATTACAGGATAAACATGTAAGTCATTGGCGGCTCAAAAGTAGGAAAAATAATTAAATTAACCGGTTAATGTGCGAGCATTTCTCATCGCCATGCGCAAAGACGAAGAAAACTCCGAAGAGAAATTATCCCGAAATGTCCATTAGCGCATTCTCTGCCGCAAGCTGCGGGAGACTTTCCCCGCGTCGGGAAACGCTATCGCACTGTGCTGCAAACTTTCCCCTCGTGGGGAAACTTTCCTGCACGCTGCAGCGAACTTTCCCCTCGTGGGGAAACCTTCCTGCACGCTGCAGCGAACTTTCCCCGGGTGGGGAAACCTTCTCGCACGCTGCAGCGAACTTTCCCCAGGTGGGGAAACCTTCCTGCACGCTGCAGCAGACTTTCCCCACGTGGGGAAACCTTGCCGGAAGTCGCGGGAGGGCCAATGGACATTTCGGGATTATCTCTGGAGAGATTTCGACGAAATTTCCGGACGGGCGGGCGCCGTCGCACGGGGAAAAAGATTCAATTATCGACACGGAGAAGGAATCCCTGAATTTTTAACTATCTTTGCCCGCATCAAAACAGTTTGCTTTATGAATACTGATCTTTTTCAATTTCTGAGGGAACTCCGCGCCCACAATCACCGGGAATGGTTCCATGACAATAAAAAACGGTATGACGCGCTGCACGCGCAGTTCGTCGACTGCGTGCAGCAGTTGATCGACCGCATAGCCGCCTTCGACCCCGAAATCGCAGGGCTGGAGCCGAAGAGCTGCATCTACCGTATTTATCGCGACATCCGCTTCTCGCCCGACAAGACGCCCTACAAGACGCATTTCGGCGCCTACATGACCGGGGCGGGCGGGCGCACAAGTCCGTATGCGGGCTACTACGTGCACCTCGAGCCAGACGGCGCCTTCCTTTCGGGCGGCGTGTGGTGTCCGCCGCAGCCGCTGCTCAAAAAGCTGCGCCAGGACATCTTCGACAGCATGGACGAGTTCGTAAAAATAATCGAAGACAAGGCGTTCAAAGCCACCTATCCCGAACTCGAAGGTGAAATGCTCAAGCGCATGCCGCCCGGCTTCCCTCCGGGCAGCCCGTATGACTACGTCCTGAGGCACCGGGATTTCATCGTCTCGTCGAGCAAGCCGGAGTCGTTCTTCTGCACCGCCGGATGGATCGACCGCGCGGCCGAAGACTTCAAAACGCTGCAACCGTTCAACCGCTTCCTCAACTACACCGTGAGCGAGTTCTTCGGAAAAGCTAATCTTTGAATCTTGAATTTTGAATTCCCCCTGTATCGCCGGCTTTTCTGTCGCGGAGGCTTCGGCATACACTCGCCGTTCGCGTTCGACCTGATCACGAAGGTCGTCGAGGAGCGGTGTGCCCGCTACTTCTACCGCGACATCGAGGCGGCACACCGGCAACTGACGCAGGACAGGACGGCGATCACCTGCGGCGGAAGCCGGACGACGGTCTGCCGCGCCTTTCGCCGGTGCGGCATCACGCCGGGCGAAGGGAAATTCCTCTTCCGCCTCGCCAACCACTGCAAGCCGCTCACGTTCCTGACCGCCGGCTCGGCGATGGGCTTCGTCCCGCTCTGCCTGACGGGATACGCTGCGGCGGCCCGCTGCATCATGCTGGAGGAGGAGCGCGATTTTGCTGCGACGGCAACCCGCCTCGTCGGGGGGCGGACAGACGTGTCGATAGAAATAATCGCGGGAGCGGACGAAAGCCGTGCGGCCGCGGCGCTGACGGCCGTGGAGCGCCTCGACTGCCTCTACCTCGGCCGCGAGGTCGACGTGCGGACGCGGGAGAGGCTTTTCGCGCAGTGTCGCCCCTTCCTGCACGGGCGGAGCATCTGCATCGTGGCCGGCATCCACGGCTCGACCGCGCGGAAACGGCAGTGGGAGGCGCTCTGCCTGCATCCGGACGTCACCGTCTCGCTCGACCTTTACACGACGGGCGTCCTCTTCTTCCATCCCCACCTGAACCGGCGCACGTACAGGTGCCTCATCCGCTGAAGCACATTCCCAATCTTGAATCTTAAATCTTGAATCCTGAATTATTTCAGGCTACCCGACTTGACGAGGTATTCCGCAATCTGAACGGCGTTCAGCGCGGCGCCCTTCCGTATCTGGTCGCTGACCGTCCAGAAGGCCAGCCCGTTCGGATTCGCCACGTCGCAGCGGATGCGCCCCACGTACACCGCGTCCTTGCCGGCCGCGAAGAGGGGCATCGGATATTCACGGGCCGACGGATTGTCGATCACGACGATCCCCTCCGCCTCCTCGAACGCCCTGCGGGCCTCCCCGGCGCTGACGGGGCGCTCGGTTTCCACCCACGTGGCCTCGCTGTGCGAACGCATCACGGGCACACGCACGCAGGTGGCGCTCACCTCGACGTCCGAGTGCATGATCTTGCGCGTCTCGTGATACATCTTCATTTCCTCCTTCGTATAGTCGTTGCCGGTGAAGACGTCGATGTGCGGAATCAGGTTGTAGGCCAACTGATGGACAAACTTTTCCACCGCAACCGCCTCGCCCCGGTGTATCTGTCCGTGCTGCATCTCCAGCTCGGCCATGCCCGTGGCGCCGGCGCCGCTCGAGGCCTGATAGGTCGAGACGTATACGCGGCGGATGTGCGACAGCTTCTCGATCGCGTGCAGCGCCACCACCATCTGTATCGTCGAGCAGTTCGGGTTGGCTATGATACCGCGCGGCCGCGTCAGCGCATCTTCGGGATTGACTTCGGGCACGACCAGCGGCACGTCGGCATCCATGCGGAAGGCGCTCGAATTGTCGATCATCACCGCCCCGTGCCGCGTCACCGTCTCCGCATACTCGACGGACGCCGCGCCGCCGGCCGAAACGAACGCCACGTCGACGCCCGCGAAGTCATCGCCATGCCTCAGCTCCTTCACCACATGCGGCCGTCCGCGAAAGTCATACGTCCGCCCCGCACTGCGCGACGAGCCGAAAAGCACCAGCCCGTCTACCGGGAAATTTCTCTCTTCAAGCACCCGCAGCAGTTCCTGCCCCACCGCGCCGCTTGTTCCAACAATTGCTACCGTCATTCTCTTTGTCTGTCTGTTTATGATTTGCCGCACCTCTGCCTGCGTTTCGCCGGAAAAGGACGCACAAAGATAGAGAAAAATTTAAAGATTCGGGAATTCAAAGATTCAAAGGTTGGGGCGTCGCCCGTAGAGACGCGATGCTTCGCGTCTCTACAGAATCCGTTCTTCCGTCTTATTTTTTATGAGCTTTCAGCAGTTTCATGATTTCGTCGTGGCCTTTGGCAAACTCCAATGCCGAACGGCCATCATCATTCTTCGCGTTTACATCCGCACCATGCTTGAGCAGGAGTTCTGCCATTCCGAGGCGACCTTCCCCGGCTACCCACATCAATGCCGTCCAGTCATCCTTATCCGTTGCGTTTACATCCGCACCATTTTCCAGCAGGAGTTCTACCATGCCGAAGTGATCTTCATCGACTGCCTTCATCAATGCCGTCCGGCCATTCTTATCCGTTGCGTTTACATCCACGCCATGCTTAAGCAGGAGTTCTGCCATGTCGGAGCAATCGAGCCTGACTGCCCGCATCAATGCCGTCCGGCCGTCCTCATCCGTTGCGTTTACATCCGCGCCATACTCCAGCAGGAGTTCTGCCATTCCGAGGCGATCTTCCCCGGCTGCCCACATCAATGCCGTCCAGTCATGTTCATCCGTTGCGTTTACATTCGCACCATGTTCCAGCAGGAATCCTGCCGTTCCGGTTTGACCGTTTTTGGCAGCGCATACCAATCCCACCGTCCAATCATCCTCACTCATCGCGTTTACATCTGCGCCATATTGGAGCAGGAGTTTTGCCATGTCGGAGCAACGGAGCCTGGCTGCCCGCATCAATGCCGTCCGGCCGTCCTTATCCGTTGCGTTTACATTCGCGCCATACTCCAGCAGGAGTTTTGCCATGCCGGAGCGATCTTCATCAGCTACCTTCATCAATGCCGTCCGGCCACGCCAATCCCTCGCGTTCACATCCGCGCCATGCACGAGCAGGAATTTTACCATGCCGGAGCGACCTGCATCGGCGGCCTGCATCAATGCCGTCCGGTCACACCAATCCCTCGCATTCACATCCGCGCCATGCACGAGCAGGAGTTCTACCATGTCGGCGTGATTTCTATCGGCGGCCTTCATCAATGCCGTCCCGCTATACTCCTCCATCGCGTTTACATCCGCGCCATGCTCGAGCAGGAGTTTTACCGTTTCGGTGTGACCTCTCCAGGCGGCAGCCATCAATGCCGTACGGCCATCCTTCGTCGCCGTGTTTACATCCGCGCCATGCTCCAGCAGGAATTTTACCGTTTCGGTGCAACCATTCCTGGCGGCAGTCATCAATACCGTCCAGCCATCCTTCGTCGTCGTGTTTACATCTGCGCCATGCTCGAGCAGGAGTTTTGCCGTTTCGGTGCGACCTCTCCAGGCGGCAGTCATCAATGCCGTCCGGCCATCCTTTGCCGTTGCGTTTACATCCGCGCCATGCTCGAGCAGGAGTTTTGCCGTTGCGGGGTGACCTTTCCCGATTGCCCGTATCAGTGCCGTCCGGCCATCCTTCGCCGTTGCGTTTACATCCGCACCATGCTCCAGCAGGAGTTCTACCGTTTCGATGTGACCTCTCCCGGCTGTAGCCATCAATGCCGTCCGGCCATCCTTCGTCGCCGTGTTTACATCCGCGCCGTGCTCCAGCAGGAGTTTTACCGTTTCGGTGCGACCGCTCCTGGCTGCATACCTTAATGCCGTCCCACCCTTCCCTTCACTCGCGGTCACGTTCACATTCGCGCCGTTCTCGAGCAGGAGTTTTACCGTTGCGGTGTGACCGTTACCGGCAGCATGTATCAATGCCGTCCCGCCATCATCATCCGTTGCGTTTACATTCGCACCTTTCTCCAGCAGGAATTTTACTGCTTTGGTGTAACCTTTCCCGGCTGCATGTATCAAATCACTCCAGGTCTTCAGGAGTTCCGCTGTTGCAGTATGACCATTGCCGGTTGCCTCCGTCAATGCCGTCCCGCCATCATCATCCGTTGCGTTTACATTCGCGCCATGCTCCAGCAGGAGTTTTACCGCTTCGGTGTGACCATGCCCGGCTGCACAAATCAATGCCGTCCGACCATACTTATCCGCCGCGTTCACATCCGCACCTGTCGCCAGCAGGAATTTTACCGCTTCGGTGTGACCTCTCCAGGCTGCCTGAATCAATGCCGTCCTGCCAATCTCATCCGTTGCGTTCACGTCCGTGCCTTTCGCCCCGAGCAGGAGTTTTACCGCTTCGGTGTAACCTTTCCCTACTGCATACATCAATGCCGTCATGCCATGCTTTTGTGTCGCGTTCACATCTACGCCTTCCGCCACCAGGAGTTCTATCGTTTCGGTGCAATTCTCAAAGACTGCATACATCAATGCCGTATGGCCGTCCTCATCCGCTGCGTTCATATCCGCGCCATGCTCGAGCAGGATTTTTGCCGTTTCGGCGTGATCTTCCCCGACGGCATGCATCAATGCCGTCATGCCGTCCACATCCCTCGCGTTCACATCCGAGCCTTTCTCGAACAGGAGTTTTACCGTTGCGGGGTGACCTTTCCAGGCTGCATGTAGCAATGCCGTATAGCCACGCACATCCGTAGCGGTTACACTTGCGCCATTCTCGAGCAGGAATTTTACCGTTGCGGTGTGATCTTTCCGGGCTGCACGTATCAATGCCGTCCAGCTATCCTTCTCCGTTGCGTTTACGTCTGCGCCATTCTCGAGCAGGAGTTTTATCACTTCGGTATGACCTTTCTCTGCTGCATATATCAATGCCATATTGCCATCCCCGTCTGCCGCGTTCACATCCGCGCCTTTCGCCCCGAGCAGGAGTTTTACCATTTCGGTGCAACCGTAAAAGGCTGCACGCATCAATACCGTCATGCCATTCTCACCTTTTGCGTTCACATTCGCGCCTTTCGCCAGCAGCTTCCGTGTCAGCGCGACGTCTCTGTTTTTTACCGC
>JAIRZY010000247.1 GCA_031266995.1 Tannerella sp. | reverse complement strand
TGTGGATCGTACACATCTACCTCAATACCAAAATCTTTCAGTTCACTGACGACATCAATCACTTTCGTGTTACGTGTGTCGGAACAGTTTTCCTTGAACGTGAAACCCAGCACGAGCACTTTGCTGTGCAGGATTTTTATTCCTTTGTTTATCATCAATTTGACTGTCTTTTGTGCCACGAAGCGCCCCATTTCGTCATTGATGCTCCGGCCGGAAAGAATGACCTGGGGATTGTAGCCCAGGCACTGCGATTTGTGCAGCAGATAATACGGGTCAACACCGATACAATGCCCACCGACAAGTCCGGGTGTGAATTTCAGGAAATTCCATTTGGTAGCGGCGGCTTCAAGCACTTCCTGAGTATCAATACCCATTTTGTCGAAAATCAGCGATAATTCATTGACAAAAGAAATATTTACGTCTCGCTGGGCGTTTTCGACGGCTTTTGCTGCTTCGGCGACTTTGATGGACGAGGCTTTAAATGTACCTGCCTGAATAATTGACGCGTATAAACAGTCTATAATATCGGTTACCTCTTCGTTGGAACCGGATATTACTTTCCGGATAGTTGTCAGCGTATTCTTTTTATCGCCCGGATTAATTCTTTCCGGCGAATATCCGCAAAAAAAATCCGTATTGAATCTCAGTCCTGAAGACTTTTCCAGCACAGGCACACAGTCTTCTTCCGTACATCCGGGATAAACCGTTGACTCGTAGACGACAATATCACCTTTCTTCAAAACGCTCCCAATGGTTGCCGAAGCGTTTAACAATGGGGTCAAATCCGGCGTCTTAAATTTGGTGAGTGGCGTCGGTACGGTCACAATATAGATTGTACAATCCTGTATCGAACATACTTCACTACTGAATGTCAATCCATTGCCAGACGAACCAAACTGCACCGAAGCATTCTTCAGCGATTCGCTGTCCACCTCTTTTGTCCGGTCGATACCGGACTGCAATTCTTTTATTCGCTTTTCATTTATGTCGTAGCCGATTACAGGATATTTCCCTGCAAATTCGACCGCCAGCGGCAAACCGACGTATCCGAGACCTATAATCGCAATTTTTTGCATTATTTTCGTACAAACTGTCAAGTCGATCTCCTCGCTTCGTCAATTCCCTGTGTTTGACGATTGCATTATGCACTATACAACCCAGCTAATTTTGCTCACATCCGGCTCGTGGGGTTTGCCACCGAGGTTTTCAGCATAACCCAATAGCACGGCAATGCCAATTTCATAACCCTTCGGGAAGCCGAGACGGGTCTTGAATTCTGTTCCCTTTTCTCCTGCAAAGGAAAACGCAGAAAGCCCGCAAATCAGGCTGTTTACACCCAGTGCTGTTGCCGAAAGCGCAATATTTTCCGCAACAATACCGCAATCGAAAAGCTCAGCTCCGGCAGGAACGGATTTGCTGATCGGTATAATCATCATACAGGGGGCATTGTAGTAGAGCTTACCGCTACGTGACATAATGCGTTCATAGACACCTTTGTCAGGATAGGCGGCAAGGTTTTTCATCCCTTCAGCCTCCAAATCGACGAGCAGCTCACTGTTTTTAAGCACAATTATACGCCAAGGCTGACGGTTCATCCCGCTGGGCGAGGCGGCGGCGGCTTTCGCGATAATGTCTATTTGCTCGTCCGGCGGGATTTTGCCGTTGAAAGCACGACAGGAAAAACGGGTGCTGATTGCTTCAATCGTATCCAAAATCATAGTAAGTAACTCCTAATATTAGAATAATATTCAGTTTATTGCGGGATTATTAACATGTTTATAGGCGCATCACAATACTTCTCCGTTTCTTTGTCATCTGAAACGCTCACCGTTTCGCCCTTGCCGCCCGGCGAGTACCAGAACAGCGCCTGATGCTCATTGATAAAATTCTTTACTGCCTGTGTCATTTTTATCTTTCGGTTTTCATTGCGGCATGATACTTGCCTCATATATACAGCAATGCTTCGTCAGTCCCATGCAAGACCGACAAAAAACGCACAAATATACGCATTTATATCCTTTTTTCTACAAAACGGAGAAGGAAAAATTGTTATCGTTTTGGGAGAGAATTTTCAGTTATCCTTATTTTTCAATGCATAGATACGCTGAATCATATCTACGACTTTCAAGCCTTCCATGACGTTGGTCGTAATCGATTCGAATGAGTGGCCGGAAAGTACATTCACCACATTGCGAATCACATAGTGGTGATTCTGAGCCGACCCTTTGTATGCGCCATAGTCATTGCCCGGATTGGTCGGTGCGAGGCAGGGCATTTCGTAGTTTTTGACGTGACATTCAAGGACTTCGTTCATGTACTGCCCACCTATTTTGACACTTCCATTCTCCGCCACAATCAGCATACTGCTTTCCAGATTCCTGTCCCACACTGAAGTAGAATAACACAGGCTACCCATTCCGCCGTTCGCAAAACGGAACTGAACAACACCCGAATCTTCAAAATCCGTCAGTTCTGCATGATTAAAATCCGCAAAACGTGCCAGAATATCGCATATATCGCCAAAGAGCCAATACATAATATCAATGAAATGAGAAAATTGCGTGAAAAGCGTACCTCCGTCCAGCGCAACGTCACCATGCCAGTTCCCCGCCGTGTAATACCGCTCGTCGCGGTTCCAGTAGCAATTTAACTGCACCATATAGATTCGCCCCAGCTGCCCCGATTCGATCAGTTCCTTGAGCCACACCGACGGCGGTGAATAACGGTTTTGCATTACACAAAATACTTGTTTTCTGTATTTTAGCGAAGCATGCACGATTTTTTCGGCATCTGCTACCGTCAGGGCCATCGGCTTCTCAATCACAACATGGTGTCCGGTTTCGATTGCTCGGATTGCCATCGGAGCGTGCAGTCCGTTCGGCGTGCATATATTGACAATATCAAATTTCAATCCACTGGTCAACAGGTCGTTGAACTCATTAAAAAACGGGACGCAATACTTCTCGACACCCAACTTTTCCTGCGGCAAAACGTCGCACAGGGCCTCAAGCACGGCGTCCGCCTCACGCGTAATTATCTCCGCATGGCGTTTTCCGATATGGCCGCAACCCACTACGGCAAAGCGTATTTCTCTCTGACCGTTCGTCATATTTTCCGGAAAAACTTGATGATGGTTTCGATGATATATTGCTGTTCGCCGTCCGTCATTTCCGTATGGACAGGTAAGGATATCACCTCTTTACTCAACTGCGACGCCACATCCGCATTTCCCGAAATCCGCGCAACCCATTTGTATGCCTCCTGCTCGTGCACCGGAAGCGGATAGTATACTGCCGCAGGTATCTTATTTTCATTCAGATACGCGCGTAAGACCTCCCGCCGGCCATCTTTCACCCGGATGGTATATTGATGATACACATGCGTCGAAAAAGGCGCTTTTCCAGGTATCTGTATTTCATCCAACGGCCTAAGCGTCTGGTCATAAAGCTGCGCCACCCTGCGGCGCGCTTCGGTAAATCTGTCCAAGTATTTCAACTTCACATCCAGAATCGCCGCCTGAAGCGTATCCAGGCGCGAATTGCAGCCTACTATTTTATGATGATACTTAGCGCTTTGGCCGTGATTGGCAAGCATAAAAATACATTCTGCCGTTTGATCGTCCGACGTAATCACCGCTCCCCCGTCACCGTAGCAGGCCAGCGGCTTGGTGGGAAAAAACGACGTCGTACCGATATGTGCAATCGTACCGGCTTTTTGTATGTTTCCGTCCGAAAACGTGTAGTCTGCGCCCAGCGACTGGGCATTGTCTTCAATTACGGCGATTTTGTATTTCTTTGCAAGTTCCATAACAGGCTCCATATCACATGACTGCCCGAAAAGATGCACTACGATGATGGCTCTGGTACGACGCGAGATGGCCGCTTCCAGCAACTCCGCGTTGATGTTGTATGTATCAGGATCGACATCCACAAGGATAGGTGTCAGTCCGAGCGATGCAACCATCTCTACGGCAGAGATATATGTAAATGCCGGCAAAATCACCTCTTCGCCCGGCTGCATCCTTAACGACCTTAAGGCAAGACGAATGGCATCCGTCCCGTTGCCACAGGGAATCACATGCGGTACATTCAGGTAATCGGCAAGATGGCCGCAAAACGTGCTTACCTGCGGGCCGTTGATGAAAATACCCGCCTCCATCGCGTCATGAACGGCTTCGTTTATTTCGCTTTTCAGACGCTCATACTGTCTCTGCAAATCAACCATTTGAATATTCATCTGCACATACTTTTCATTTCACTTCGCTACCCGGTTCCACTGTCGCCTGCGGCTGAATTACAGACAATTTACCATCCGCACCTTCAGCGGAAAGGATCATTCCCTCGGATACAATCCCTTTCAGGGTACGCGGAGCGAGGTTGGCGATGAAACAGACCTGCTTACCAATCAGTTCCTCAGGAGCATAATGATTGGCGATACCCGACACGACGGTACGCCCGCCAAGTCCGTCGTCGATCCTTAAATTCAACAATTTATCGGCTTTGGACACTTTCGTACATTCAAGTATCGTTCCGACGCGGATATCCAGTTTCGCGAAATCGTCGTAAGTAATAGTCTCGCGTACGGGATGAGCCTGATAGCCATTACATTCGTTGTTTTTCTTCGTTTCCGCCAGTTTCCATCTCTGTCGTTCAATCACTTCATCTTCAATTTTTTCAAAAAGCAATTCCGCTGTCCCCAACAGATGCCCCGCTTCCAATAAATCGGTCGCGCCCAGCCTGCTCCACCCCAATAGGCTTACATTCAACATCCGGTTAAGTTTTTCCATGCTGAACGGCAGGAAAGGTTCGAAGACAATGGACAGATTGGCCGTGATCTGCAGAGAGATGTGCAGAATCGTCGCCATACGGGACATGTCGGTTTTAGCCAATTTCCACGGCTCGGTGTCCGCAAGGTATTTGTTGCCGATACGCGCCAGATTCATAGCCTCTTTCTGAGCATCACGGAAATGATACGTATCCAGCAGGCGTTCGACGCCAGCCCTTACTTCGACAAATTCCTTCAATGTCTGCCGGTCATAACCGGTCAGTTCACCGCAAACCGGCACTCTGTTGTCAAAATACTTACCTGTAAGCACCAGCGCACGGTTGACAAAATTTCCCAGAATCGCCACCAGCTCGTTGTTGTTGCGCGCCTGAAAATCTTTCCATGTAAAGTCATTATCCTTTGTCTCAGGAGCATTGGCCGTCAGCACATAACGGAGGACATCCTGCTTGCCGGGCAAATCCGTCAAGTATTCGTGCAGCCACACCGCCCAGTTGCGCGAAGTGGAAATCTTGTCGCCTTCGAGGTTAAGAAACTCATTGGCAGGCACATTTTCGGGCAACCGGTACGTCCCCTCGGCTTTCAGCATCACGGGAAAAACGATGCAGTGAAACACGATATTGTCTTTGCCGATAAAGTGAACTATCTTTGTTTCAGGATCTTTCCACCACGTTTCCCACGTGTCGGGAAGCAGTTCCTTCGTGTTGGAGATGTAGCCTATCGGCGCATCGAACCAGACGTAAAGCACCTTACCTTCAGCGCCTTCGACCGGCACAGGGATACCCCAGTCCAAGTCGCGACTCACGGCGCGGGGCTGCAAGCCCATGTCGAGCCAGCTTTTGCACTGTCCGTATACGTTTGATTTCCATTCGGTATGCCCGTCCAAAATCCAATGGCGCAGGAACGGTTCGTACTGATCCAGAGGAAGGTACCAGTGCTTCGTTTCGCGCATGACGGGCTGATTGCCGCTGATTACCGATTTCGGCTGAAGTAGATCGGTCGGGCTTAGGGACGTGCCGCAGGCTTCGCACTGGTCGCCATAGGCGCGTTCGCTGCCGCAGTGCGGACATATACCTGTAATATAACGGTCTGCAAGGAATTGCCGAGCCTCTTCATCATAGTATTGCCGGGATGTTTTTTCGATGAAAGCACCTTTGTCATAAAGCGTACGGAAAAACTTCGACGCCATATCGCGATGGGTGGCCGACGTCGTCCGCGAATAGATATCAAACGTAATCCCAAAGTCCTCGAACGACTTTTTGATGATCCCGTGAAAACGGTCTACTATGTCCTGCGGCGTGACGCCTTCCTTTTTTGCTCTCAGCGTGATAGGCACTCCGTGCTCGTCGGAGCCACCGATAAGCAGAACGTTTTCCCCCTTCAAACGGAGGTAACGCGCATAAATATCGGCCGGCACGTATACGCCCGCCAGATGACCGATGTGCACCGGCCCGTTGGCATATGGTAACGCGGTAGTGATCAGTGTTCTTTTAAAATGCTTTTCTTCCATGCAGTGTTTTATTAACGGACAAAGATACACATAAAAATGAATTAGTGAACATTTTGAAATAATATCGCCTTAAAGATTGATGCGGGCCTGCGAGTGTATGAAAATAAAGCAGAAAAAATGTGCTCGAAGAATCGAATTACCGTTTCCAGCGCTTGTGCGACCAGAGCCATCCACCCGGACTTTCGCGGATGTTCCGCTCCAGAAGGCGGATATAGCCGCGAGCAATTCCCGTTTCGCCGGTAGACTGTGAATCAGTGGCGATTTTCTTACATTCAATCCGGTATAGTCCGCGTGAAGTGCGGACGATGTGCAGGTAAACCACACAAGCATTTGTCTTGCGGGCCAATTTCTCCACGCCCGGAAACACGCTTGTCTTCTGATGAAGGAAATCGAACCGGTATGCTTTGTTTACGATTGCAGGACACTGGTCGGCAAGGAAGAAATACAGCGAAGGATTCCTGTTCGACAGGAAATGCCGCGCGACAGATTTGTCCGTGATCAGATTCATCCCGAAACGGGAACGGATTTTCAGAAACAACCTGTCCACGCATTTACTCGACAGAGGTTTATATACCGCATACATCTCCGCGTCAAACAGGGAAGGAAGAACGTTCAATATTTCCCAGTTTCCGCAATGCCCCATACATGCGATCACATGCTTTCCCTGTTTTATCTGATTCGCAATCACCCCGAAGCCCGTCAGTTCAATTTTTCCCTTCTGCCGCAAAACAGGAATCGAAACAGACTTCACTATCTCGACCAGATTATCGCAGAAAGAACGGTAGAACGTTTTCATAACCGCTTCAACCTCTCTGTATCTTTTTTCGGGAAAAGAGCGGGATATGTTCTGTATCACCACCGCTTTCCGGTAGGCAAACAAACGGAACAGGAGCAGATACATTAACCGGGACAGCGCGTATAGAAATGACATCGGGAGCAGACTCAGCAAGTACACAAACACGTACAGGCCGTCGTAACGGAGGGTTCTCAATACCCGGCAGACAAGAGAATTACGCCCCCCCCCGTTAACAATTTAAAACATTTTGAGATGTTTCGATCGAAATTGCAGTTCATCGTATTTATCTTTTTTATTTCGGGCAAAAATATCCATTTTCCGGGAATGTGAAACAGATGGCAGGGGTTAAATAAACTCAAAAAGACACCCCTCTACCTCCTCCAGAAACCCGGCAGGAAGAGCGCAAGCACCGTAAAGATCTCGAGCCTCCCGACCAGCATCAGGAACGCAAGCGTCCACTTGACAACGGCGGACAGGTCGGAGAATGCGGCGCCGGTATACCGGCCCAGCGCAGGACCGACGTTCCCGACGGCAGACACGGCCAGTCCTATGGATTCTTCGAACGGCAGGCCGTCGACCAGCAATATGGCGCACCCGACAATTATCAGTACGAGATAGATGAAGGCAAACGTCTGCACGCGCTGCACAATGAACGACGGGATGACCTGTCCGTTCATGCGAACAGGTATGACGGCATTCGGATGCGCCAGCTTCTTAAACTCGTTCTGCGTATTTTTGAGGAGGATGATGAAGCGTCCCATCTTCAGCCCGCCCGAAGTGGAACCTGCGCAGCCGCAGACGGTCATCAGAATCAGGACAATCAGACTGAAAAACGTGCCCCAGGCAGCATAGTCGGACACTACGTATCCCGTGGTGGTGATGAGTGAGGTGACCTGAAAAAGCGCCTCGCGAAACAGCGATTCCAGGTCAGCCTCACGATTCCCGGCAAACAGTATCGCCGTCATGAGAAGGGTCGGGATGATGATGAACAGCGCCAGATAGCGCGTCTCCTCGTTTTTGGCGATCCGGTGGCTCCTGCCGCTGAAGAGGAAGTATATCAGCGTGAAATTCATCGCGGCGACGAACATGAAAATGCATATAATATAATATATGTATGACGATCCCCAGAAGGCGACATTGTCATTCTTCGTCGAATACCCGCCCGACGAAACGGTGGTCATGGCATGGTTGACTGCGTCGAACAGGTTCATCGGCCCGGCCCACAGCAGCAGCGTCAGGACGCAGGTGATCAGCAGGTAGATGCCGAAGAAGCGTTTGGCGATCTGGGTGATGCGCGGCAGGAAATGCTCCCGCATGATGCCGGACATCTCGGCGTCGAAAAGCTGGTTTGCCCCTCCGCCGACAAGAGGCAGCAGGGCGACCGTAAACACGATGATACCCACGCCGCCCTGCCACTGCGTCAGGCTGCGCCAGAACAGGATACCGTGCGGCAGGGCTTCGACGTCGCGAAAGATGGTCGAGCCGGTCGTCGTGAAACCTGCCATCGCCTCGTAGAAAGCGTCCGTGACATTGCCCGCATATCCGCCGAGCAGGTAGGGCATCATGCCGCAGAACGTAAGCAGCAGCCACGTCAGGGTGACCGCCAGACTGCTTTCGCGCCGGCCCGTATATCTCGCGCCGGCGTTCCGTCCCGCCAGCCCGAAGCCCAGCCCGACGCACAGCATGATCGCAAACGAGGCGAGCAGCGGCCCGCGATCGTCTCCGCCGTAGTAGAATGCGACCCCGGTGGCACAGAGAACGAAAAAACTCTCGATGACGTGCATCAATCCCAGCATCTTGAAGACGAACCGCATATTCAGTTGAAACATAACCCCCGTCCTCCCCCGCGTTCAGTTGAAATATTTCTTCAGCTTGCTCATGGCCGAATCGAGACAGAAGACCATCACGCGGTCGTCGGCGCATATCTGCGTATCGCCCTCGACCATCACAGGCTCGCCGGCGCGTATCAGTCCGCCCAGCGTCATGTCGTGCGGAAGATCAAGGTCTTTCACCTGCCGGCGCGTGACGTACGAATCGCGGTGGGCGACGAGTTCGGCGACATTGGCGTTGGCAATGGCCAGACACTTGATGTTGGACACGTCCGCGTCGAGCAGGAACTGGTAGATATGGCTGGCGGCAATCAGTTTCTTGTTGATCACCGCGCCGATGTCCATCCTGGCCGCGAGCGGGATGTAGTCGATGTTTTCCACCTGCGCGATGGTCTTGTATACGCCGAAGCGCTTGGCCGCCATGCATGCCAGCATGTTGTTGCTCGAATCGTCGGTCAGGGCGATGAAGGCCTGCGTCTGCCGGATGCCTTCCTGCATCAGCAGATCCGTGTCGCGCGCGTCGCCGTAGATGATGAGCACGTTGCGGGGAAGCGTCTCGGACAGGTAGATGCTCTTCTCGCGGTTGGATTCGATGATTTTGATCTGGATGTGATCCGGCAGGTACTGGCTCGTGCGGTAGGCAATCCGGCTGCCGCCCATGATCATGACGTTTTTGATTTCAGGCCCGTGCTTGCCGGTAAACAGGCGCACGTCCTTCTCGTATTCGCGCATGGTGCTGATAAAGACGAGATCGTCCGCCTGAATGACATCCCGGCCGCGCGGGATGATCATCTCGTTGTCGCGATTGATGGCCACGATGTGATACATCTTCCTGTTGTTCGCCAGCAGTTCGTAGAGCGGCTTGCCGACGACGGGCGCCTGCTCGCGCACCTTGACGCCGATCAGAATCAGGCGACCGCCGAACAGTTCCCAGTACTGCCGCGTCCACGGCCGCTCGACGGCCGCCACAATCTCCTTTGCCGCCAGCATTTCGGGGTAAATCATGGAGCCGACGCCGATCTTTTCAAACAGATCCCTGTTTTTGGGCAGCAGGTATTCGTAGTTGTTGATGCGGGCGAAGGTTTTTTGCGCGCCGAGGTTGGACGCCAGCATGCAGGCCGTGATGTTGGTCGCCTCTTCGGGCGTGACGCTGACGAACAGGTCGGCCTTCTTCACGCGGGCGTCTTCGAGGTCTTTCGGCGAGGTGGGATTCCCGACGACCGGCTGGATGTCGAATCCCGAATGGGCAAAAGCCAGCTTCTCGTCGTCTTCGTCCATGATGACGATGTCGTGACGCTCGCGCGACAGCATTTTAGCCAGATGCGTCCCGACTTCGCCCGCGCCGGCAATCACTACTTTCATGGCCGGATGGGGATGAATGAAAACTCGCTGTGCCCCCGCTTCGCGCCGGAGGCGTCCCCGTCGCGGGCTGCCGGGAGCGTCAATTCGCGGATGGCGGCGGCGATGCCTGCGGCGTCCAGGCCGCAGCGCCGGTGCAGTTCGGGAATGGTTCCGTGACCGACGAACTCGTCTTTTATGCCGATGCGCTTCACCTGCGGAGTGTATCCGTTTTCGGCCATGAACTCGACGACGGCGCTTCCCAGCCCGCCGGCGATGCTTCCGTTTTCGACGGTCATGACGTGCCGGAACTGCCGGCCCACCTCGTGGAGTATCGCGGTATCAACGGGCTTGAGATATATCATGTCGTAATGCGCCACGGAGCAGCCTTCCTTCGCGAGCGCTTCGACGGCTTTCGCCGCCTCGTTTCCGACAGGCCCTATCGAGAGCAGCGCCAGCCGGTCGCCGCCGCACAGCTTGCGCCCTTTTCCCACGGGCAGGATTTCCATTTCGTTCTGCCAGTCTTTCAGCTCGCCCTTGCCGCGCGGATAGCGGATGACGAACGGCCCCGGATGGCTGTAGCCCGTATACATCAGGTTGCGCAGGTCTACCTCGTTCAGCGGCGAGGCGACGGTCAGCCCGGGTACGGGCCGGAGGAAAGCCATGTCGAAGGCGCCGTGATGCGTGACGCCGTCTTCGCCGACCAGCCCCGCGCGGTCGAGGCAGAGGACGACGTGCAGCTTCTGGATCGCGACGTCGTGGATGATCTGGTCGTAGGCGCGCTGCGCGAACGACGAATATACGTTGCAGAACGGAATCAGCCCCTCCTTCGCCATCCCCGCGGCAAACGTGACGGCGTGTCCCTCGGCGATGCCCACGTCGAAGGCGCGGTCGGGGAAAGCCTTCATCAGGAAATTCATCGAGCAGCCCGTGGGCATGGCAGGCGTCACGCCCACGACGCGGCTGTCGCGTTCGGCCAGTTCGACCAGCGTATGGCCGAAGACGTCCTGATAGCTCTGCGGAGCGTTCCGGTCGAGAGGCACGAGGCGCTGCCCCGTCTCCTTGTTGAACTTGCCCGGCGCATGCCACTCGACGACCGAGGTCTCCGCCGGCCTGAAGCCCTTTCCTTTCTTCGTCTTGATGTGAAGCAGCTTGGGGCCTTTCATGTCCTTGATGTCGTTCAGCTTGCGGACGAGGTCGACGACGTCGTGCCCGTCGACGGGGCCGAAATAGCGAATGCTGAAGCCTTCGAACAGGTTGTGCTGGCGGCTGATGAGCGCCTTCAGGCTGTTGTTGAAGCGGAGGATGTTTTCGCGCCGCCGGCCGGAGATGATGTTCATCTTTACCAGTTTCTGGTATATGTTGAAGCGGATGCGGTTATACGCGCCGCTGGTGGTGATGTTGACCAGATGGCGGCTCAGCCCGCCGACATTGCGGTCGATCGCCATGTCGTTATCGTTAAGAACGATGAGCAGGTTGTTCGGGTTCGACGACGCATTGTTCAGCCCCTCGTATGCAAGGCCGCCGGTCATGGCGCCGTCGCCGATGACGGCAATGACGTGCCGGTCTGCCGCCTCCGGCCCGAGCCGTGAAGCGACCGACATGCCGAGGGCGGCGGAAATGGAGTTGGAGGCGTGGCCGGCAATGAAGGCGTCGTATTCGCTTTCTTCGGGATTGGGAAAGCCGCTGATGCCGTCGACCTGCCGGAGCGTGTGGAAGGCCTCGCGGCGGCCGGTCAGTATCTTGTGGCCGTAAGCCTGATGGCCCACGTCCCACACGATGCGGTCGCCGGGCGTGTGGAAGACGTAGTGTAGGGCGACGGTCAGTTCTACCGTGCCGAGGCTGGCGCCGAGGTGTCCGGGGTTTTCAGACAGTATGTCGATGATGTACCGGCGCAGTTCCGCACAGACCTGTTCCAGTTTTCCGACAGGCAGTTCCCTCAGGTCGGCGGGGCTGTCGATGGATTTCAATAGTTGTTCCTGTACGTTTGAACTCATTATGATAACGTTATTTCGCTGCAAAAATACACAATTCGGGCAATATGCAGCGACAAAAAGGATTCAAAGATTCAAAGATTCAAAAAAACAGCGATTCCCTCCGCAGAACGCCGTGTAAAGAGATTCAAAGATTC
>JAIRZY010000142.1 GCA_031266995.1 Tannerella sp. | reverse complement strand
GTCACGTCGCAGATCGACATCACGATAGGGCCAGACCTGGCCGGCGCCGACACGCCGGCGGCAGGCAGCGCCGGGGTGTGGTCGCGCGGCGGGAAGCTGCACATCCGCGTCGACCGCCGGGACGTGGCAAGCATCTACGCCATCACCGGGCAACTGGTGCGGCGCATCGACCTGCCGGAGGGCAGCAACACGGTCGAAGACCTGAAGCGCGGCGTGTATATCGTCACCCTGAAGGACGGATCGGTACACAAGGTAATCATACAGTAAATCCGGGACTTTCCCCTCCGTGTCTTTCCGTGCGGGGAGAGACACGGGGGAAAGCCCTCACGCCGTCATGGCGAAAGCCCTCACGTCGTCATTGCAAGCGAAGCGAAGCAATCCAGAATACTGTTAATAACCGGATTGCTTCGCTTCGCTCGCAATGACGGGACGGGACTCAATCCTTTTGAGACACCCCCTGCCCACCCTTGCCCGGGCGAGCAAGACCGCCTTGCCCGAGCGGGCAACATACCCTTGCCCGGGCGGGCAACACACCATTGCCCGAGCGGGCAACACACCATTGCCCGGGCGGGCAACTCACCATTGCCCGGGCGGGCAACACACCATTGCCCGGGCAAGCAACACACCATTGCCCGAGCGGGCAACACACCATTGCCCGGGCGGGCAACTCACCATTGCCCGGGCGAGCAACACACCATTGCCCAGGCGAGCAAGGCACCCTTTCCCGAGCGGGAAAGACATCCTTTCCCGAGCGGGAAAGGCATCCTTTCCGGAGCGCGTGTGTCCAACCCACGCGAGGCCGTGTGTCCAACCCACGCGAGGCCGTGTGTCCAACCCACGCGAGCGCGTGTGCCCAACCCACGCGAGCGCATGTGTCCAACCCACGCGGGCGGGTGTGTCCGACCCACGCGGGCGAGTGTGTCCGACCCACGCGGGCGAGTGCGTCCGGCACACGCGGGCGAGTGCGTCCGGCACACGCGGGCATCTCTGCCGCTATTCATCACACAGGCAGCCGTGCGGGCCATATATTCCGTAAAAACACGTTCATTTGAAATATATACCGTACATTTGCCGTCTGAAATCAAACCGAACAGACGTGATGAAACATACACCGGTAGACTATCCGACGGCCGAAAGGGCGATCCGCGACTGCGGACTGCCGGACTTCGGCAGGGCGACGATTCGCGAAATGGTGGCCATCTCGACGCGGCTGGAGCGCGAGACGGGCACGGAGTTTATTCACATGGAAATGGGCGTGCCCGGACTGCCGCCGGCGCGGACGGGCGTCGAGGCCGAGATCGAGGCGCTACGCAGCGGCGTGGCGGCGATCTATCCGGACATCAACGGACTGGGAGCGCTCAAGGACGAGGCGTCGCGCTTCATACGGGCGTTCGTCGGCGTCGACATGCCGCCCGAATGCTGCATACCCGTGACCGGCTCGATGCAGGGCACGTATGCCTCGTTCCTCACCTGCGGGCAGTGCGACCCGGCGCGCGACACGATCCTCTTCATCGACCCCGGCTTCCCCGTGCAGAAGCAGCAGATCGCGGTCATGGGCTACCGCTACGCCTCGTTCGACGTCTACGACTGCCGCGGCGACCGCCTGCGACCCGTCCTCGAGGCGTTTCTCGCGCGCGGCAACATCGCTGCCATCGTATACTCCAATCCGAACAATCCGGGATGGTTCTGCCTGACCGACGGCGAGCTGGATACGGTCGGCGAGCTGGCCAACCGCTACGACGCGATCGTGATCGAAGACCTCGCCTACTTTGCGATGGACTTCCGCAAGGCGCTCGGCACGCCCTTCCGGCCGCCCTACCAGGCAAGCGTGGCGAGCCGGGCGAAGCACTGCATCCTCCACATCTCGGCCTCGAAAGCGTTCAGCTACGCCGGCCAACGCATCGGCATCGCAGCGATATCGAGCAGCCTCTACCACCGCCGCTACGACGGCCTGACGCAGCGCTACGGCGGCGGCACGTTTGGCACGGCCTACGTCCACCGCGTACTGTACGCCCTCTCGTCGGGCACGTCCCACTCGGCGCAGTATGCCCTCGCCGCGATGTTCAGGGCCGCCTCCGACGGGCGCTTCGACTTCGTCTCCGAAGTCCGCGAATACGGCGAGCGCGCGGCACGGCTGAAGCGCATCTTCATCGCCCGCGGCTTCCGCATCGTCTACGACCTCGACATCGACGAGCCTGTCGCCGACGGCTTCTACTTCACCGTCGCCTATCCGGGCATGACCGGCGGACGGCTCATGGAAGAGCTTCTCTACTACGGCGTCAGCGCCATCTCGCTGAGTACGACCAACAGCCGGCAGGAAGGCCTGCGGGCGTGCACGTCGTTCGTCAAGCCACACCAGTACCGGCTGCTCGACGAGCGGCTGGCGCTCTTTCAGGCGCACCACCCCGTCGCATAAAGGGATGGAAGTAAATACCTTTGTTTTTTTTAACGGCGATTCATCCGCCACACTGCCCTCCGGACGGGAATTTTAGAGTACATTGTCGTCCGATTCATAACCTGCAACTCAACGCGATGGAACAGTACGGAAACATATTCGAGGTCAGGCACAACGGCCTGCGCCCGCAGAAAGGCAGCATCCTGATTTCAGAGCCTTTCCTTCGCGGCGTCCATTTCCAGCACGCCGTGGTGCTGCTGGTCGAGCACAACATGCACGGATCAATGGGCCTCGTGCTGAACAAGCGTACCGAGCTGCGCGTCAACGACCTCTTCCCCGAACTCAAATCCCTGCCCGACATACCCGTCTACCTGGGCGGCCCCGTCGGTGCGAATCATCTGTATTTCCTCCATACGCTGGGCGGGCGGGTGCCCGGCAGCATGCCGATCGAGGGCGACCTGTGCTTCGACGGCGACTTCGAAGTGATCAAAAGCTACATCCTCGACCGCAACCCGGTGGAGGGACACGTCAAATTCTTCCTCGGCTATTCGGGCTGGACGGAAAACCAGCTCAACGGCGAGATCCTCGGCGATTCGTGGCTGGTGAGCACCCCGACGGCCGGCCGCATCATGTGCGACGGAGGCGACGCGCTGTGGAAAGACGCCGTCCGGTCGCTTGGCAGCCCGTATGATACGTGGACGAACTACCCCGTGTATCCCGACATGAACTGACGCGCGTCAGAGCGCAATCTTCAGAATGTGAAAATCCTCCAGCCGTCCCTCTCTCCGCGCCCGGCTCAGCGCGTTGTCGCGCACCTGCGCGCCGGGATGGCCCTTGGCAATGTCGGCCGAGTGTGCCGCAATCTTGTGTGCGAAAATGTCGGCGCGAATATCCTCTTCGGCCGGAATACGCAGTTCGTCCTTGAGCGTGACGCCGCTGATCAGCGCCGCGCCGTGCCATGCTATGTGCGCGCTGCCGATAGCCGAGGCGATGTAGTCGAACTCGCCCGCAATGTCCACCGTCGTCATGCCCAGGGAGAAGAACGGCAGGCCCTTGCAGATGTACTGGTGTTCCTTGATGCTGGTCTCGATCTTGTTTAGCGGCACGTGGCCCGGCCCCTCGGTCATCACCTGCACGCTCTGATCCCACGCCGCCTCGATCAGCCCGCGCATCTCGGCCTGCTCGGCAAACTGGGCGGGGTCGTTGGCATCGTAGATCGAACCCGGACGCAGTCCGCAGCCGAGCGCAAGCACGATGTCATACGCCTTCAGTATCTCGCATATCTCGCCGAAATGCGTATACAGGAAATTCTCCTCCCCGTGCGCCTCCATCCACTGGCTGATGGCGATGCCACTGCGCGACGTCAGCTCCGTCAGGCGCACGTCCAGCAGTTTCAGATGGCTCCGGCGCATCCCGGCATGAATGGCCATGAAGTCTACTCCCTGCTCGGCCTGCTCGATCAGGGAGTCGCGAAAAACAGTCCAGCTCAACTCCTCGGCTTTCCCCCCGACCCTCACCAGCGCCTGATAGAGCGGACTGGTGCCGAAGGGCACGGGGCTGTTGCGTATCAGCCACTCGCGCATGCGGAGGCAGCCGGCATGGCGCGAAATGTCGAGCAGCGTGTCCGTCCCCCACTTGCAGTATGATATGATCCGCTCGACGGCATCCTGCACTGACTCTTCGGGCGGAATGATCTGCGTGTTGACCTTCACTCTGAAGCGCTTGCCAATGATCATCGGCTCGGCTTCGGGATGGTTGATGCTGCACGGAATGACGGCGCGCCCCGCCAGAAGTTCCTTCCGCACGAAGTCGGGCGTGATATACGACTTGACGCCGAGCGCTTCGACCTGCTGGTTTTCGCGGATGGCCACGTATTCCATTTCGGGCGTGATGATGCGCTTCCGGGCGTAGTACATCTGCGTGATCTGCTTGTCGTTCTTGGCCCTGTATACCGACGGACGGTTAGGAAACGCACTGCCCGCCACGTCCGACTGATGATGATGCCTCTCTTCCTTCACGACGATGTCTTTCCGCCGGCAGTTCCAGCTGTCGCGGAGGCGGTATATGCCGTGCTCCATCGAGTGGACATGCCGCGGGTCGGAATACGGCCCCGACGTGTCGTACAGTGTGACGGGATTGTTGCTCTTGACCACCTTCGTACCGTCATCCCGCACGGCGACGGAGTCGGACAGCGCCACCTGACACATACCGACACGCAGTTTGTTGATTGAACCGGGGATGTAGACCTTATTCATTTTGGGTTGCGAAACCTGTTTCTCGTCGTTATTTGTCATCGTATTTAAATATAGTATTCCTCATTTTCCATGGCAAATATAAATGTATTGTAAAACTTTTCAAAATAAATTATGACTTATTTGCATCACAGTTTCGTAACGCCGGACGCGATACGGCTTTCCGCGCGGACACAAAGCGGCGTAAATCAGCCCTGTCGGCCGGCCGGGCACGTTCTTCCGGTATCTCTCCATCCTCTCCCGCATAAAAAGCCACCACACGGAGACAGCATGCTCCCGTTTCCACATTTCATTCTCCATTTTCCGTGCCACCGGAACAATTCCGTCGCCCCGCCGTTTGATTAAGTCAATATTTATGTCTATTTTTGTCCCCTGAAAAGATTTTAGTATGAATAAAATAGATTACAACACAGAAAAAGAAAGACTGGTATTGCCTGATTACGGGCGTAATATCCAGAACATGGTCAACTATTGCATCACAATCGAAGACCGCAGGCAGCGCAACCATTGCGCAAACACGATTATCAACATCATGGGCAACATGTTCCCGCATCTGCGCGACGTCAACGATTTCAAACACATCCTGTGGGATCACCTGGCCATCATGTCCGACTTCAGGCTCGACGTGGACTATCCGTACGAGACGGTACAGAAGGAAAACCTCAACAAGCGCCCCCCGCGTCTGACATACAGCAATTCCAGAATCACTTACCGCCACTACGGACAGTTGCTCGAACAGATGGTGCAGAAAGCTACCGAACAGGCGGACGGCCCCGACCGGGACGCGCTTGTCAATCTGCTGGCCAACCACATGAAAAAAGCGTTCATGATGTGGAACAAGGACACGGTGGACGACCGCAAAATCCTGAAAGACCTCTACGAACTGTCGGACGGCAAAATCGTCCTGAGCGAAGAAAACTGTAAATTAGTGGACCGTAAAGACATTCAGCCCCACAACACAAACACCTACAGGAAACCGTTCGCACGCAAAAACAACAGATGAGTTCGTTTGTCATAGAAGGCGGGTATCGCCTGCACGGGGAAATCACTCCCCAGGGAGCCAAGAATGAAGCGCTGGAAGTGATCTGCGCCGTCCTGCTCACAGGCGAACGGGTCGTGATCCGCAACATACCCGACATTCTGGACATCCGCAACCTGATACAACTGCTTCGCGACATGCGCGTGCGTGTCGACCGCATTTCGAGCGACTCGTATGCTTTTCAGGCCGATGCGGTCGACCTGAGCTATCTCGAATCGGACGAATTTTTGCAGCGCATGACCGCACTCCGCGGCTCGGTGATGCTGGTCGGCCCCATGCTGGCACGGTTCGGCAAGGCCGTCCTGCCCCACGTGGGCGGCGACAAAATCGGACGCCGGCGACTGGATACGCACATCGCCGGGCTGTACAAGCTGGGCGCCGACTTCCGGTATGACATGCTGCGCCGCATGTACGACGTCAGGGCGGCGAAACTCGAAGGCGCTTACATGCTGCTCGACGAGGCTTCGGTTACGGGCACGGCCAATATCCTGATGGCCGCAGTCATGGCCGAAGGCGTCACGACCATCTACAACGCCGCCTGCGAACCTTACATCCAGCAACTCTCGGCCATGCTCAACCGCATGGGCGCACGCATATCGGGCATCGGCTCGAACCTGCTTTCCGTCGAAGGCGTCACATCGCTCCACGGTACGGAACACACCATCCTGCCCGACATGATCGAGGTCGGGAGCTTCATCGGGATGGCGGCCATGACCGGCTCGGACGTCGTAATCAAAAATACGGGCTACGACATGCTGGGCATCATCCCCGACTCGTTTCGCCGCATCGGCATCCGCATCGAGCAGCAGGGCGACGACATACACGTGCCCGCACACGACGCGTACGAGATCGAAACGTTTATGGACGGCTCCATCATGACCGTCGCCGACGCCACATGGCCCGGGCTGACGCCCGACCTGCTGAGCGTCTTCCTGGTCGTGGCCACGCAGGCGAAGGGGAGCGTGCTGATTCATCAGAAAATGTTCGAGAGCCGCCTGTTTTTCGTGGACAACCTGATCGACATGGGCGCGCAGATCATCCTCTGCGACCCGCACCGCGCCACGGTAATCGGGCTGGGCAACCGCCTGAAGCTCCGCGCGGCAAAGATGGTCTCGCCCGACATTCGCGCAGGTATCGCACTGCTGATCGCCGCCATGAGCGCCGAGGGAACGAGCCGCATCGGAAACATCGAGCAAATCGACCGCGGATATCAGGACATCGACGGGCGACTCAACGCTTTGGGCGCTCATATTTCAAGGCTTTAGCACAGGACGGGGATGATAAGGAAAGAAGATTTGATTCGGGTCGGGCAGTTTTCGAAGCCCCACGGCGTCAAGGGCGAACTGACGCTGCTGACCGACTGCGAAGCGCCGGAACAGTGGCAAAGCCCTTATCTGGTATGCGAAATGGATGGCATCCCGGTGCCCTTCTTCACCGAGAGCTACCGGCCGAAAGGAAAAACGTCCGTGCTGGTAAAGATGGAAAACGTGGACGACGAGACGGCAGCACGCCGTTTTGCAGGTCTTGCGGTGTATTATCCCCGGTCGGCAGCGGACGACCGCGCGGCGGACGGAGACGGATGGGCGTACAGGGTCGGGTACGTGGTCGAAGCGCAGGGCTTCGGCGTGCTGGGCATCATCACGGAAGTGGACGAAACGACCTCCAATACGCTGCTTCATGTCGACTGCGAGGGACGCGAACTGTTGATTCCGGCTGCCGACGAATGGATTTGCGCCGTCGACCGGACGGAAAAAAGACTTGTGATGTCGCTGCCCGAAGGATTAACGGACTTATAATGAACAACGGCCATGTCGAAAAAACAATACAAAAAAAAGAAATCGTTCTGGAATCGCATCCGCTTCAATTACAAGCTGCTTTTTCTGAACGAGTCGACGCTCGAAGAAGTGTGGTCGTTCCGTATTTCACAACTGTCGGGCTTCACTTCCGTGCTGCTCTTTGCCTGCTCGCTGATAGCCGTCACGGCTATAGTCATCATCAAAACGCCGATACGCAACTACCTGCCCGGCTATCTCGACAAGGAAGTGCGAAACGAAATCATCCGCAACGTCCTGCGCGCCGATTCGCTGGAGGCGGCGCTGCAGACCCACTCGCTGTACCTGAAAAACATGTCGGAGATTCTGGCCGGCGACATCGTCCCCGACTCCATTCCGTACCCGGACTCCATCGACTTCATCAACGCCAATTACGATATCCAGCGCTCCGAGTATGAAGAAGACTTTGTAAAAGCCTTCGAAGAGGAAGAGAAATACAGCCTGACGGGACTGACGGCCAACCCGATCGCTACGGAAGGTCTGTTTTTCTACAAACCGGTGAACGGCATCATCTCGTCTCATTACGACAAAGACGGAGGGCATCCGGGCGTCGACCTCGTGGCCGCCCCGAAAGAAAACGTGCTGGCCACGCTGGACGGGACGGTGATCTACACCGGCTACGATGCCGAATACGGGAACGTGATCGCCCTGCAGCACAAAAACGGCTTCATTTCCATCTACAAACACAACGAAGTGCTGCTAAAGGCTATGAGCACCCGCGTGGTTGCGGGCGAAGCCATTGCCATCATCGGGAATACGGGCGAGCTGTCGACCGGGCCGCACCTGCACTTCGAACTGTGGTACAGGGGCGAATCCGTCAATCCCGAAGACTGCATTGCCTTTTGACGTGTTGTGATACGTATGAGACAGTTAGCCATATTAGGTTCGACCGGTTCCATCGGAACGCAAGCCCTCGAAGTGGTGAGCGAGCATCCCGACCTGTTCGAGGTGTATGCCCTGACGGCCCACCGCAACGTGAACCTGCTCGTCGAGCAGGCGCATCGCTACCTGCCCGAAGTCGTCGTCATCGCGGACGAAAGCAAATATCCCGAACTGAAAGAGGCGCTCGAGGATCTGCCCGTCAAGGTCTGGGCGGGCGCGGACGCCATTTCGCAGATGGTGCAGATGGAACCTGTCGACATGGTGCTCACTGCCATGGTCGGATATTCGGGCCTGCACCCGACCCTCTCCGCCGTCAAGGCCGGGAAGGCGATTGCCCTGGCCAACAAGGAAACGCTCGTCGTGGCCGGCGAGCTGGTGACGTCGCTCGCGAAGACGCACGGCGCGCCCATCCTGCCCGTCGATTCGGAACATTCCGCCATCTTCCAGTGCCTCGCAGGCGAATGGAACAATCCGGTAGAAAAAATACTGCTGACGGCATCCGGCGGCCCCTTCCGCACGAAAACGCGCGAAGAACTGGCGACCGTCACCAAAGCGCAGGCGCTGCGACATCCGAACTGGGCGATGGGCGCCAAGGTGACGATCGACTCGGCGTCGATGATGAACAAGGGCTTCGAGATGATCGAGGCGAAGTGGCTCTTCAACCTCGCGCCCGAACAGATCCAGGTGGTCGTACATCCGCAGTCCGTCATCCATTCGATGGTGCAGTTCGAGGACGGCGCGGTGATGGCGCAGATGGGCGTCCCCGACATGAAGCTGCCGATCGCGTATGCCTTTTCGTATCCGCAGCGGCTGAAAAACCGGACGGAACGGCTGGACTTCCGCCGCTACTGCACGCTGACGTTCGAAGAGCCGGACATGCAGCGCTTCCGCAACCTGCAGTTCGCCTTCGATGCCGTGCGCCGGGGCGGCAACATGCCCTGCATCCTGAACGCGGCCAACGAGGTCGCCGTCGCCGCCTTCCTGCAGGACCGGACGGGATTCCTGCGCATGAGCGACATCATCGAGGAAACGATGCTCAGGACGCCGTTCATCCCCCGGCCCGCGTATGACGACTACGTCCAAACCGACAGCGAGGCGCGAAAAATCGCCGCCGGACTGACAATAAAATATAACTAAACAAGTTCTATACATTAAATAATATCAAACAAGATGGAAGTATTTTTACTGAAAGCGCTGCAGCTCGTCCTGAGCCTGTCCATACTGGTCGTTGTGCACGAACTGGGGCATTTTCTCTTCGCCCGCGCGTTCAAGGTCAGGGTCGAGAAGTTTTATCTTTTCTTCAACCCGTGGTTCACTCCGTTCAAATTCAAACCGAAAAACGGCGAGACGGAATACGGCATCGGCTGGCTGCCGCTGGGCGGCTACTGCAAGATTTCGGGCATGATCGACGAGTCGATGGACAAGGAGCAGATGGCGCAGCCGCCCAAGCCTTACGAATTTCGCTCCAAACCGTCGGGCCAGCGCCTGCTCATCATGGTCGCCGGCGTGCTGTTCAACTTCATACTGGCGATGTTTATCTATTCGATGATACTGTTTGCGTGGGGCGACACCTTCCTCCCGCTCAATCACATGAAGATGGGCCTGGCCTATGGCGACACGTTCAAAAGCGTAGGCTTCGAAGACGGCGACATGCTGCTGAAGGCGGACGACCGCCCGCTGGAGCGGCTGGACTTCGGCACTTTCCGGGCGATAACCAATGCCCGCGTCGTGACGGTGCGCCGCCACGGTTCCGAGCTGGGCATCGTGATCCCCGACGACATGATGCAGCGCCTCATGCGCGAGAAAAAACCGTTCTTTGCCGAGATGCGCTACCCGATGGTGGCCGACCGGATGGACGGCGACCGGTCGCCCGCCGCGCTGGCCGGCATACAGCCCGGCGATACGATCGTCTCCATCGACGATGTCGCGACGCCGACGGCCTACGACATGAGCCAACAGCTCGCGACGAAAAAAGACCGCAACATAGCCGTCGGCATCGTCCGCAACGGCGACGCCCTCTCGCTGACGCTCCACACGGATACGGCCGGCAAGATGGGCCTGTATCTCCAGTCGCCCTATCAACTGTATCAGACGGTCACGAAGGAATACGGCTTCTTCGACTCCTTCCCCGCCGGCATACAGCTTGGACTTGCCACCCTGAAAGGCTACGTGAGCGACATGAAATACGTCTTCACAAAAGAAGGCGCCTCCTCGCTGGGCGGATTCGGCACCATCGGCAACCTGTTTCCCGCCGCGTGGGACTGGCGCTCGTTCTGGATGACGACCGCTTTCCTGTCCATCATCCTCGCCTTTATGAACATACTGCCCATCCCGGCGCTCGACGGCGGACACGTCCTGTTCCTCCTCTACGAAGTGGTGGCGCGCCGCCCGCCAAGCGACAAATTCCTCGAATATGCGCAGATAGCGGGAATGATCGTGCTGTTCGGCATACTCATTTATGCCAACGGGAACGATCTGTTCCGGTTCTTCTTCGACCGGTAGCGGCGGAGAAAGCCGTGCCATGCGTGCCCGGCGAAAATGTCGACCTCAATTGGCAAAATACAGAACATCCGTTCTATTTTGTTGATGATTAGCCGACTGTATAGAATGAATAAAAACCGTCATCTCCGGAAAACCGAAAAAACATGTGGAAAACGCTCACTATAGCTTGAGAAGATGTTTCTGTTTCTCGAGAAGATGCTTCCGTTTCTCGAGAAGATGTTCCTGCTTCTCGAGAAGATGATTCCGTTTCTCGAGAAGATGTTCCTGTTTCTCGAGAAGATGATTCCGTTTCTTGAGAAGATGTTCCTGTTTCTTGAGAAGACGTTTCTGTTTCTCGAGAAGATGTTTCTGTTTCTCGAGAAGATGTTTTCATCTCTTGAGAAGTATTCCGGCCTTTTCCGCAATCCGTTTCTCCCGCGTTCATATACATACTGCGCGCGGCATGATTTTGCGTATTGACATTAAGAATAAATTATGAACGCAGAGCCATAAATCCGATGTCGCCGCATAATTCATCCCGATTCCCGGCAGGCAACAACCGGCCGGTTCATAACGAGATATGTCATTTCCTATCCCGAACCCGGGTTTATATCAAACCCTCCCGCGCAAAGTAAAAAAGCATCTCCGGCAGGGAAAAGACGCTGAAGCGAATCCGGGTATGTGATTTTTTACTATTTTTGCGGGACTGTTCATTAAAAACATTATCAACATTAAAACACTCAGGTTATGAAAGTAAAAGGAATCTTAGCAACGCTGGCGGCATGCACGATATGCCTCGGCGCATCGGCGCAGGAACTGCAGCCGGTCAAACTGAACGCCCCCGACAAGACGCGCGGTGCGGCGACGATGAAAGCGCTGTCGGACCGCCATTCGGACCGCGTCTACGACGAAAAGGAATTAAGCCTCAAGGACCTGTCCGACCTCCTCTGGGCGGCCAACGGCATCAACCGCCCCGACGGGAAGCGGACGGCGCCGTCGGCAATGGACAAGCGGGAAATCGACGTCTACCTCATCCGCAAGGATGGCGCCTACCTGTATGACCCGCAGGAGCACGCACTGAAACCCGTCGCGAAGGGCGACCATCGCGGCGCCGTCGCGGGAGGTCAGGACTTCGTGAACGCCGCACCCGTCAGCCTGGTGATGGTCATCGACCTGGAACGGCTGGGCGACCCGGCGGCGGAAAACACGCGCCTGATCGGAGCCGTGGATGCAGGCATCGTGACGCAGAACATCAACATCTTCTGCGCAGGAACGGGACTCTCGACCGTGCCGCGCGCCACGATGGACAAGGACGAACTGCGCCGCGTGCTGAAACTCAAGAATACGCAGCTCCCGATCATGAACAATCCCGTAGGCTATCCGAAAAAGTAGAAAGTGTTTTAGCACACAGATCACACGGATTGAACGGATAAACACAGATTATTATTTATCTGCGAAAATCCCTCTAATCCGTGTCATCTGCGTGCTTTTGAGACAGCCTCAGCGAGTCGGATACGGGAGGTTGTTTTTTGAATCTTTGAATCATTGAATCTTTGAATTCCCCCTTATTATGAGAATTTATTTCCTTCTGATGCTGCTGGCCTATCTCGGCGGCAACATATATATCTTTGTGCGGGGGCTGCAGGCCGTACAGCATCTCCCGTCTGTCTTCAAATGGCTGTGGAGCGTATTTTTCTGGCTCTCCTTCCTGGCCATCATCCCGGCGTTCGCCATGCGAAACACCCGGATAGCGACGGCGGCGGGGTGGCACGTCTTCTACGAATACGCGAGTAGCTGGCTCGTCGTCACGCTTTACATGGGCCTGCTGCTGCTGTGCTTCGACGCCTTCAGGCTCTTCCATCATCCGTTTCGCTACGGCTTCGCCATCTCCCTGGCGCTGACCGTCGGCCTGCTGATATACGGCCACTACCGCTATCAGCATCCGGCCTGCACGGTTGTCGACGTAGAGGTAGACCGGCCGTCGACCGGCCGCACGCAGACGCTCAAAATCGCAGGCGTGAGCGACGTGCATCTGGGAATGGGGACGAACAAAAAGCGACTGCAGAAATACGTCCGCCTGATCAACGCGCAGAATCCCGACATCATACTGATCGCCGGCGACCTGATAGACAGCAGCATCACGCCCGTACGGCGAGGACGGATGGAAGAAGAGCTGCGGCAGCTCCGCGCGCCCCTCGGCATCTACATGTCGCCCGGCAATCATGAATATATCAGCGGCATCGACGGGAGCCGCGACTACATAAGCGGCTCGACCGGCATCCGCTTCCTGCGCGACTCGGTGGCGACGCTGCCGAACGGCCTGCGGATCGTCGGGCGCGACGACGTGAGCAATCCGTCGCGAAAGGAGCTGCGGACGCTGCTGGAAGGCGCGGCGGGCGACGGACCGGTCATCGTGCTCGACCATCAGCCGTACGAACTGCGGCAGGCGGAGGAGGCGGGCGCAGACCTCCTTTTCTGCGGACATACGCACCACGGGCAGGTATGGCCGATGTCGTGGATTACGGAGCGGATGTTCGACGTCGCCTACGGATTCGCGAAGCGCGGAAACACGTCCGTCTACGTCTCGTCGGGCCTGTCGCTCTGGGGGCCGCCCTTCCGCATCGGGACGAAGAGCGAACTGGTCGTGTTCAACCTCAGGTTCAAAAGCCGGACATGAGGGTATTCCTTCATGCGATATGGGGGCAGGTTTTCTTCAATGCATATATTGCGTGGAGGAGTTGCGGCGCGCTGGCCTGCAGGCCGAAAGTGCGCAGATACGCTCTCGCCGCCATCCTGCTCGAGATGGCGCTCTATCTGACGGGCTTCTTCTTTTACCGGCTGCTGCCCGAACCGCTGCTCGATTTTATCGTAATCACCTGCGGCACGTGGTATATCGCGTCCATATACATGGCGGGCGGATGGCTCGTGCTGCACGTGCTGCAATGCTCGGACAAGCTGTGGAAGTGGTATCCCGAACGGCTCCGGGCGCATCTGCCGCGCGTTCGCTTCCTGGCGTTCGTGCTGCTTCCGGCCGTCGCGGCGCTGCTGCTGGTCAGGGGCTATTACGACGCTACCCGTCCGGTCGTGGAGCACGTGAATATCCACATCCCCAAGGCGCTCGAGGGGCGCGACAGCCTGACCGTCGTGCTGATGTGCGACCTGCATTTCGGGGATCGCATCGGGAAGGCGCAGGCGCGTCGCTTCGTGTCGCTGTGCAACGCACAGAAACCCGATATGGTGGTGATACCCGGCGACGTGATCGACTACGAACTGTTTCATGCCACGCGCGCGCACCTGGAAGACGAACTGCGGCAAATCGAGGCGCCGATGGGCGTATACATCACGCTGGGCAATCACGAATATCGCGCCGACAGACATGCCAAACGCCGGTGGCTGAAAGAGACGGGGGCGACGCTGCTCGTCGACTCCGTGGCGATGCCCGGCGGCGCGCTGTATCTGATCGGCCGCGACGACGCCATCAACCGGCGGCGAACGGCGCTGGCCGCGCTGATGAGAGACATCGACCGCTCGAAACCTGTCATCCTGCTCGACCATCAGCCCGTCCGGCTGGGCGAGGCGGTGATGAACGGCGTCGACCTGTCGCTCCACGGGCATACGCACAATGGCCAGATATGGCCAAACAAGCTCATACTTCAGTTGTATTATGAATGTTCGTACGGCTACCGCCGGCGGGGCAACACGCAGTTTTACGTCTCGTCGGGCATCGGGTTCGCCGGCCCGCCCTACCGCATCGGCACGCGCTCCGAACTGGCGGTTCTGCACATCACGTTCGACGGAAATTAAAATTCAAGATTCAAGATTCGCTGCGGTGGGGCCAATCGTAGAGACGCGATGCATCGCGTCTCTACCGCAACCGGCAAACAAGATGACCGGACACGACTGCGCACAGCAACACCGTAATTCATTCTTTATATGTCTGCGCCGTTCTCCTGCAGGAGTTTTACCGTTTCGACGTGACCGTTAACGATTGCATGCATCAATGCCGTCCATCCATCTTTCTCTGTTGCGTTTACATCCGCGTCTTTCTCCAGCAGGAGTTTTACCGCTTCAGTGTGACCTTCCATGGCTGCAAACATCAATGCCGTCACGCCACCCTTCTCCATTGCGTTTACATCTGCACCATTCGCCAGCAGGAGTTTTAGCGTTTCGGCGTGACCGTCTTCGGCTGCAAACATCAATGCCGTCACGCCACCCTTCTCCGTTGCGTTTACATCCGCACCATTCGCCAGCAGGAGTTTTACCGTTTCGGCGTGACCATTTCCGGCGGCAAGCATCAATGCCGTCACGCCATCCTTCTTCGTTGCGTTTACATCCGCACCATTCGTCAGCAGGAGTTTTAGCGTTTTGGCGTGACCGTTAACGGCTGCACACATCAATACCGCCTTACCCTCCTCATCCATCGCGTTCACATCCGCGTCTTTCGCCAGCAGGAGCTTTACCGATTCGGTGTGACCTTTGAAGGATGCAAGCATCAATGCCGTCACGCCATCCTTCTCCGCTACGTTTACATCCGCACCATTCGCCAACAGAAGTTTTACCGTTTCGGTGTGACCATTTCCGGCGGCAAACATCAATGCCGTCACGCCACCCTTCTCCGTTGCGTTTACATTCACGCCTTTTGCCAGCAGTGGTTTTACCGTTTCGGCGTGACCATTTCCGGCTGCAAGCATTAATACCGTCACGCCATCCTCCTCCGCTACATTTACATCCGCACCATTCTCCAGCAGGAGTTTTAGCGTTTCGGCGTGACCATATCCGGCTGCAAGCATCAACACCGTCTTACCCTCCTCATCCATCGCGTTCACATCCGCACCATTCGCCAGCAGGAACGTTACCGTTTCGGCGTGACCATTTCCGACAGCATACGCCAATACCGTACTGCCGCTATTATTCATTGCGTTTATATCCGCGCCATTCGCCAGAAGGAGTTTTACCGTTTCGGTGTGACCCTTCCCGGCGGCACGCATCAATGCCGTCCCGCCATCCACTTCCGTCGCGTTTACATCCACGCCTTTCTCGAGCAGGAATTTTACCGTATCGGTGTGACCGTCTTCGACTGCATACGCCAATACCCTGCAACCGTTGTTATTCGTCGCGTTCATATCCGCACCATTCTCCGTCAGGAATTTGACCGTTCCGGTGTGACCTTTCCAGGCTGCATACATCAATGCCGTCCTTCCGTTCTCATCCTTCGCGTTCACATCAGCGCCTTTCGCCAGCAACTTCTCTGCCAGCGCAACATCTCCGTTTTCCGCCGCCGCAGCTAATTCTTTCTCCGGCGATTCTTCTTCCAAAAAATTAAACAATCCCATATTCGTTCCATTTATATTCATTGTCCCCTACTCATAAGGCTTTTCGGGAATACCCCCCCGCCGGATGGTTTTGCGTGGCCCGGCGGAGTCCACGTTTTCTTCGTTTACTGTATAGAGAGCGAATGACCGGAAAATCTATCACCACCGGGAGAAAAAAAATTATGAATTATGAATCTCACCACTCCCTGCGGCCACTCCCTGCGGGAGATTCAAAAATTCAAGATTCAAAGATTCAAAACAACACCGCCGCCCATCTCCCCGGCATATTTCTCCCCTCCCTTGTGGGGAGGGGCCGGGGGAGAGGTGGGACGGCGGCGAGGCGGGATTGTAGGGACGCGAGGCATCGCGTCTCTACAACCCGATACCCTGCCCGGCACAGTCCGGAGACTGCGCCGGGCTGGAGGCGGAGAGAATTTCACATTTACATGAACAGATGAATTTCGCATAACGACGTGAATAATAATGAGCCGGACGGGGCGGCAGGCCTTTCGGGAGACGCTCGCGCCCGCGCAAAGGTTAAATCCGTCCGGTTGAACGGAACTTCCGTCCGGTTGAACGGAAAGCCCGTCCTGACGACCGGTGCGTTTATGCGGATGAAGAGCGACCGGGCGCGTGCGGGGGAAGCGTTTCGCCGCGCCGCCCGGTTATGTTTCCAAGTGTTTTTATTTTTCCTTTTTATTAATCATTTAATTGAAAAAACTTATGAGTTATCTACCTAGAAGTATTGTAGATTTGATTGCATGGGCAGTCACCTTTTTCACTTATCTGGAAAGTCATCTGGCCTCGTGGAGCGTATCGGGCCTGTGGGTGACTGAAGTGCACGCCAAGCTGGACTTGATGAGCAAGGCGTATGACGTGTGGGCAAATCCGGCGACACGGACGAAGGCTGCACACGATGACATGGAGGTGAAGCGGACTGATTTCGTGAAGGCCGTGGAGCCGCTGGTTCAGAACCTGAAGTCTCTGCCGGGACTGACGCAGTATGATTATGACATGCTGCAGATCCCGGGCCCGAGCGGGGGCCACAATCCGGTGCTGAAGGTGCCGAAGTCGTGGCCGCTGCTGACGCTCGTGGTGAAGGGGCAGGGATCGGTGGAGTTTCACTACAACGATTCGGATACGCCGAACTCGACGGCACGGCCGCACGGGGCGCAGGCGGCGGTGGTGCGGATGGGCTTCCCCGGCAAGGCGGAGCCGTCGATCGACGACCTGACTTACGCGCCGCTGTCGATGACGCGCACGCCGGAAGTGCGCCTGTTTCCGCACATGTATGTCGGCCAGACGCTTTTCGCCGTGGCTGCATGGGTCAGCCCGACGGGCGAGCGGGGGTCGTGGGGGCCGATGGTGAAAATCGTGCTGTCGTGAGCCGGGGATGCCGGACTTGAAATTCAAGATTCAAGATTCAGGATTCAAAATTCAATATTCGGAGTTTTGCCTTTGTGCTTCTCCGCGTTTCGTGTTGAATGTTGAATATCGAATCTTGAATTTTGAATCTTAGTTATTGAATGTTGAATTTTAAATCTTGAATTTTGAATCGTATAAACGGCAGGATTAAGCTGACGGCGGCGGCGGTGGCCGCGTGCGCGGCGTATTTCGTCTACATGTATTATGTGGTCGACCCGTCGCTGTACCTGATCCGCGGCTACCGTGAGTTTTTTACCGACGTGTATTTCCTGCGCCGCGTGACGGGCTTTCC
>JAIRZY010000138.1 GCA_031266995.1 Tannerella sp. | reverse complement strand
GCTCCGCCCGTAGCGTTCAAAGCTCCGGTCGTCGGGGAATTTCTGTCCGGCAACCGGGTAGGGATAAAAGTAATCATCCATGTGGATGGCGTCCACGTCGTAGCGCGAGACGATGTCTTCCACGACCCGGCAGATGAAAAAGCGACATTCGGGCACACCGGGATCGAACAGGGTCTGGTCGTTGTACTTGACAAACCATTCGGGGTGCTTGTGCAGGACGTGCGAGGCGGCAAATCCGCTGAAACCGGCTGTGCCGGCGCGGTAGGGGTTCAGCCAGGCATGAAACTCCATGTTGCGGCGGTGGCAGGCGTCGATCAGGAAGGCCATCGGGTCGAAGTCCGGTTCATCGGGCGGTACGCCCTGCTTGCCGGTCAGAAAGCGACTCCACGGCTCGTACGGCGAACGGTAGAACGCATCGGCTTCGGGACGTACCTGAAAAAGGATGGCATTGATGCCGCAGGTGCGCAGTTTGTCGAGCCGTTCCTCCATCAGGCGGCGGAACGACGCCGAAGTCAGGTTCCGGTAATCATCCTGGAAAACGGTTTGAATCCAGGCTCCGCGAAATTCCCGTTTGGGCGAGAGCATCTGTTCCTGTTTGAACTGGCGCGACGCAACGCAGGAGATCAGGCACAAGCTCAGCGCCGTCATCCGGACGGCGACGCGAAAAGCGGAAAGCAGGTGCCTCAAAAGAGAAATATAATTCATATCAAAAAAATGTCATGCTTCGGGATTCGTAACGGAAAGTCCCTTCCCGTCCTTTTTTCCCGGCGCAAAGATAGTGATTTTATTGATAAATGCTACATGTATGGATTATGTTATGCATGGGCAATCCATGGTTAGCCCTTGCACGGGATGTTTTCGCCCCATGCGCGGGATGCAATGACATTGAACGTGTTTCGCAGGTTGGTCGTACGGGCGAAAGCATTTCGCCCGGAGAACGGCTAATTGCTTTCGACAGGTGCGGGAAAGGCCATCCTGCCTCCGCCATTTCTCTGTAATTTTGAAGAGAATGAACATTTTTATATTCCCCGTTTTTGTATTTTACAAAAACTTCATAACTTTGGGGGCATTTTATTTTTAAATACAGGATGAATGGATACAAAAGAAAATACATTTGAAGAGGTTTATTTGAATCCGCGAACGGATTTCGGATTCAAGAAAATATTCTGGGACAGGGTGAGACCTTCATCGTTGAAATGCAGAAAGCCAGTCAGGTCAATATTGTAGAGAGGTCGCTGTTTTACTCTGCCTATTCGATACGCAATCAGGCGCCGAAAGGCAGATGGAATTACAAGCTGAAAGAGGTGTATCTTATTGCCGTACTGGATTTCGTTGCGTTTAAAGAAAAGGAGGCTAAGGATGACTATATCGAACAGGTCTATCTTTACCGCAATCAGGCGAAGAAAAAGTTATCGGACAAGTTGAATATGACATTCATAGAGTTGCCGAAATTCACAAAGCAAGTGGAAGAATTGTCGAGCAATATGGATCGATGGCTGTATGTACTGAAAAATCTTGAAAACTTAACCTCCCGCCCGGCAGCGGTGCAGGGAAGAGTATTTAAGAAGTTATTTGAAATAGCAGAAATCAAAAAATTAACACAGAAAGATATGGAAGAATATAAAACAAGCATTTTGGACTACGACAGTATAAAGACTGCAGTGATGCTCAGTCGCGAGGATGGGATAGAAATAGGACGTGAGGAAGGAATAGGAATAGGGTTTGAAAAATCGCGTATGGAGACAGCTAAAGAATGTCTTCGAGAAGGATTGTCGGTAGATCTTATTTCTACCATCACGAAACTTAGCATTGAACAGATACAGGATTTGTTAAAGAATTAAAGTCAGGTAAAAAGGAAAATGTCCACGTTCGGCGGTGCCGGACGTGGACATTTTCTTTTTATTACGCTCATCTCACCGGACTATTTTCTTCACCCAGCCGCTGTCGCTGCGGACAATCATCAGGCCGCGGGGCAGGACGCTCAGGTCGAAAGTCACGGAACCGGGCATTTTCTGTGACTGATAGACGACTCGCATAGACCGTAATCCGTTCACAATGACAGTCTGTAATGCCGGAACTTATTGGGCGTCATGCCGGTGTATTTCTTGAAATACTGTCCGAAGAACGACGGGTTGGCGAAATTCAGTTCGTCCGATATTTGCTGCACGCTCAGGACGGGGTCTTCCAGCAGGCTTTTGGCCTGCCGGATGACCATGTCGCTGATCCATCCCAGGGCGCTCATGCCGGACTTCTCCTTGATGACGGACGAGAGATAACGCGGCGTCACGCACAGTTCGCGGGCATAGTAATCGACCTCGCGGTGACGCCGGCAGTTCCCGGAGATCAGGAACAGGAACTTGCGGAAAAGCATGTCCTTCCGCGAAACGGCTCCGTGGACAATCGGCGTGCCGCGCCTGTAGATCGCGGCGATCTCGCAGTAGATCACCCGGAACATGCTGCCGGCTATCTCGATGCGGAAAGGATGGTCGGTACGTTCGTATTTCCGGATCATCTGCCGGCAGAGATCCGTCAGCATCGTCTGTTCCCCGTCCGACAGGGAGATGCACGGGTTGTCCCTGATATGGAGGTAGTAGTCCGTCAGGGATGGTATCCGGATGTCGTTGAAAAGCTCTGCGCCGGCGCCCATGCCGAAGCCTTCGAACTCGTCGCTTATGCCTGTTATTTGCAGGATGGAGAAGGGGAACGCCACGCACATGTCGCCCGCTTTCAGCCGGTAACTCTTCAGGTCGAGGAAAAACTCCGCCTCGCCCCGCAGGCAGATGAAAATGCCGCCACCGCTCAGGTGCCGCGGTATTTCGCGGTCGCTGAGTACGGCGCCGGTCTTGCCGCCGATGCTGAATTCGCAAAACAGTTTGTCCTTCGAAGTGCCGTTAAACAGCCGGCTGTCTGTTGATTTCGATTCTTTCATATTATTTCTTTCATATTACAGGTTCATGTTACGCAGTACAGGTTAATCCGGAACGGATTTAATCTTGGTAGCCCGATGTGAAACGTCGGGGGATCGTCCGTGGCAGGTACCGGAGCGGCGAAGCCCCGACATATTTTATCCGATGGGTGAATTCGGTTTGATTTATGCGGTGCACCTGATATGTCAGGGCGAAAAATTTTTCGCCCCTACGGTGCAATGATTCCGGCGCCCATCCCGACGTTTCAGGCCGGGCTACCAAGATTACATCCGTTCCGGATTGACCTGTACTGCGTAATTTCCGACAAAAATAGCTGTTCCTGTTCTCTAAAGCAAGCTAATAAAATGAAAAAACGTACGAATCGAACATTTTTGACTAAATACGGGGTAACCCCGAACGTCATCCCTGCCGTATCTTTGCCGCGAAATTTTAACTATACACAGGTATGAAACATTTATTCATGATACTGTCGGCCGGCCTGATGCTCTCTGCTTCGGCCTGCACGAACAGGCGGGCGGACCGGGAAACGGTCCGGACCGTAAAGGCGGATACCGTCAGGGTGTACGGTGAGAAGCCCGGCGTCACGTTTCCGGGGAAGGTGAAGGCCGCCTCGGACGTCAACCTCGCATTCCGCATCAGCGGACCCATCGCGAAAATATACGTGGAAGAAGGGCGCCGTGTCAGCCGCGGACAGCTGCTGGCCGAAATGGATTCGCGCGACTACGCCGTCCAGCTCGACGCCACGGAAGCGGAATACAAACAGGTGAAAGCCGAAGCCGAACGGGTCATCGCGCTGTACGAAAAGAACGGCGTGACGGCTAACGACTACGACAAGGCGGTGTACGGCCTCCGCCAGATTACCGCCAAATACGAGGCGCACCGCAACGCCCTTGCCGACGTCAAACTCTGCGCACCCTTCGATGGGTATGTGCAGAAACGCTTCTTCGAGGCGAACGAGACCGTCGGCGCAGGAATGCCCGTCGTGTCGATGATCGGCACGGGCGTTCCCGAAGTGGAAATCAACATTCCCGCCTCCGACTTCGTCCGCCGCAGCCGGTTCGATTCGTTCACCTGCACCGTGGACATCTATCCCGGCCGGGTGTTCCCGCTCGAACTGATCGGCGTGGCGCGCAAAGCCAACCTGAACCAGTTGTACGCCATGCGTCTGCGGATCAGCGAGGTGGCCGAGCAGATGCCCGCGCCGGGGATGGCGGCGATGGTGAACGTCGTCTTCAAGTCAGAAAACGTGGCGACGGTAAGCATTCCGCTGTCCGCCGTCTTCGAGGTAAACGGCGTATCGACGGTCTGGATCTACCGCAGCGACACGCAGACGGTGGAAGCGCGCGCGGTGGAAACGGATGCCGTGCTGACGGACGGCACCGTGACCGTGACCGGAGGATTGCAGGCGGGCGAAACCGTCGTCACCGCAGGCGTACATTCGCTGCGCGAGGGCGAACGGGTCAGGCTGCTGCCGGCCGCATCGTCCACTAACAGGGGAGGTCTGTTATGAAAGATGTGGGAATGTGGGCGCTGGCTAACCGGAAGCTGGTTAATTTCCTGATGCTTGTGATGGTTGTCGGCGGAGCGTTTTCGTTCTACAACATGAACAAGCTGGAAGACCCGGAAATCAAGGTGAAAATGGCGATGGTCGTAACCGCCTGTCCGGGAGCGTCGGCGCATCAGGTGGAACTCCAGGTGACGGACGTGCTGGAAAAGAGCATCCGCTCGATGAAGGAGGTCGAGGACGTTACGAGCCGCTCGATGAACGACGTGTCGATCATCACGGTGAACCTCTCCACGCTGGTGAAGAACGATAAGGTGGAACAGTACTGGGACATCCTGCGCCGCAGGGTGAGCGACGTGGCCGACCGCCTGCCCGAGGGCGCCGGACGGCCGGTGGTGATGGACGATTTCGGCGACGTGTACGGCATTTTCTACGCCATGACTTCCGACGGCTTCCCCGACGGCGAGCTGGGCCGTTACGCCGAACTCGTCAAGCGCGAGATGCAGGACATCGACGGCGTGGCGCAGGTGAACATCTACGGCAAACGCAACAACTGCATCAACATCGAGCTGTACGAAGACCGCATGGCGACGCTGGGCGTCCATCCCGCCGAGGCGCTCCTCACGCTCGGCGGACAGAACCGGACGGTGTATTCGGGTTACTACGAGAGCGGCGGCAAAAGGCTGCGAATCTCGGTGAACGACAAGTATAAAACCGTCGGCGACATCGAAAACCTGGTGCTGCAGGGACACGAAAACGACCAGCTGCGCCTGCGCGACATTGCCCGCGTGACGGAAGGCTACGAGAATCCCGTGCGCAACGAAATGCGCTACGACAGCCAAAAGGCCGTGGGCATCGCCATCTCGGCGCTCAGCGGCACGGATATCACCAGGATCGGCAGGCAGGTGGAGGCGCGTCTGGAACATCTGCGCGAGAACCGTCTGCCGGCGGGAATCGAGCTGCACAAGGTGTTCTACCAGCCCGAACGGGTGAACGACGCCCTGGGCGATTTCATGCTCAACCTGCTGGAATCAATCGTCATTGTCGTCGGGATACTGATGCTGACGATGGGTTTCCGCAGCGGGCTTATCATCGGAACAAGTCTTTTCATCGTGGTTGCCGGGTCGTTCCTTGTGCTGAACATGTTCGGCGGGACGCTGCAGCGGGTTTCGCTCGCTTCGTTCGTGCTGGCGATGGGGATGCTGGTGGACAATGCCATTGTGATTATCGACGGCATACTGGTCGATCTGAAGCGCGGCAGGGAACGCCGGGAGGCGCTGACGGCCATCGGGCGCAAGACGGGCATCCCGCTGCTGGCGGCGACGATGATAGCGATACTGGCGTTCCTCCCCATCTTCCTCTCGCCCGATACGGCGGGGGTTTATGTGCGCGACCTCTTCATCGTGCTTGCGGTGTCGCTGCTGCTCAGCTGGGTGCTGGCGCTGACGCAGGTGCCGATACAGGCCGACGCCATGCTGCCGCGTCGCAGCAGGCAGGACGCCGAGGCGCTTTTCAACAGCCGGGCTTATCGCATCCTGCGCAGCGTGCTGTCGTGGGGACTGTGCCACAAGACCGTGTCGGTCGCCGCTGCCGTTGTGCTGGTCGTCGCCAGCCTGTTCGGCATGAAGCTGCTTCCGCAGGGATTCTTCCCCGATATGGATTACGACCAGCTCTACATCGAATACCGCCTGCCCGAAGGCGCCAACAGCACGCAGGTGAGCGAAGACCTGGCGGCTGTCGAGCGTTATCTCCTTGCCCGCGACGAAGTCCGGCACGTGACCACCGCCATCGGCGGGACGCCCGCACGCTACAACCTGGTACGCAGCATTGCCGACCCCTCGTTGTCGTACGGCGAGCTGATTGTGGATTTCGTTTCGCCGAAGAAACTTGTATCGGTCATGCCCGAAATACAGGAATACCTGACGGCGGCCTGTCCGCAGGCATACGTGCGGCTGAAGCGCTACAACCTGATGTACAAACGCTATCCGATAGAGGTCGTCTTCCAGGGCCCTGACCCGGCCGTGCTGCACAGCCTGACCGCACAGGCGCAGGACATCATGCGCGGCAGCGGCGACGTGTTCCTGGTCACTTCCGACTGGGAACCGAAAGCGCCCGCGCTCATGGTCGATTACAACCAGCCGGTCGCCCGGAGTGTGGGACTGAGCCGCCAGGACGTCGCCCTGTCGATGCTTACGGCGGCGGGCGGAATCCCGGCAAGCGTCTTCTACGACGGCATCGACCGTCAGACGATTTACCTGAAATGCGTTGACCGGAACGGCAATCCGATTGAATCGCTCGAAACGACGCCCGTCTTCAGCATGATACCCTCGCCCGGCAATCCGGGCAGGCAGGTGCTGCAGGGGCTGATGACGGGCGCCCTGAAGGAGGAAGACCTGCTGGAGGCTTCGCTGCGCACGATTCCGCTGAGTCAGGCTTCGAACGGCGTGAAGTGGGTGTGGGAAGATCCCGTCGTGGTACGCATCAACGGACAGCGCGCCATGCGTGCGCAGTGCAATCCCGTGTTCGGCACGGGGGTCGAGGACGCGCGCCTCGGCATCGCGGAAGCCGTCGAGGGCATCCCGCTTCCCGAAGGTTACACCATGCGCTGGGACGGCGAACACAAAGCCAGTACCGAATCGTCGGCCTACCTGTTCGGCAATCTGCCGCTGGGGATTATACTGATCATCACCATCCTCATCATGCTGTTCCGCGACTACCGGAAGCCGCTGATCATCTTCTGCTGCATCCCGCTGATACTCGTCGGCGTGATAGCCGCCATGCTGCTTGGGGGACAGATGTTCGGCTTCGTTTCCATCGTATGCGTGCTGGGACTGATCGGCATGATGGTGAAAAACGGCATCGTGCTGATGGACGAAATCAACCTGCAGATACGGCAGGGCGTCGAGCCGCACAAGGCTTTGCTCGACAGCACGTGCATCCGTTTCCGTCCGGTGATGATGGCTTCGATGACGACCATCCTCGGCATGATCCCGCTGCTGACCGACGCACTGTTCGCTCCCGGAGCAGCCAGCATCATGGGCGGACTGCTGTTCGGCACATTCATCACACTGCTGTTTGTCCCGATACTGTACGCCCTGTTTTTCAGAATTAAAATAAAGAAAGTAAAGAAATGAATACAAGACATCTGTTTATCGCCGCCATCCTTTCCGCGATGTGCGGCCTCGCCGGCGCACAGGAGGTGATGACGCTGGAAAAATGCCGCGAAACGGCGCTGGAAAACAACAAGTCCGGCGCTATCGCCGCCCTGAACAGCGATAAGGCCGCCTATACCCGAAGCGCATACCGCGCAAACTATTTTCCCAAGATATCGGCTTCGGGAAACTACCTGTACAGCAATCTCCGGCTGGGCACGAAAATACCGGAAGCCTATCTTCCGACCTTCGTCCCCAATCCGGCAACGGGCGGGCTGAGTCCGAATATCGTCACCGGACCGGACGGAAAGCCCGTCGTCGGGGCGGACGGGAATCCCGTTTTCAAGGAATATGCCTTTTTCCCCGGCATGGATTTTTCCCTGCGAATGAAAAGTCTCTGGATGGCGGGCGTAAGCGCCGAACAGCCGATATACACGGGCGGGAAGATTACGTCGGCTTACCGGATGGCGCGGATCGGCGACGAGATTGCCGGCCTGAACCGGCAGCTCTCCCGCGCGGAGATTATCGTGAAGACGGACGAGGCGTACTGGACATGCATCCGGACGAACGAGCTGGTGAAGCTTGCCCTGTCGTA
>JAIRZY010000074.1 GCA_031266995.1 Tannerella sp. | reverse complement strand
GAATCCATGGATGCGGCGACGGCGCGACGTATGGCGCGGCCTTCTTCCTGCAGGTCGAAGGCGTACTCGAACATCAGGGCTGCCGATAAAATGGTGGCCAGCGGATTGGCGATGTTTTTGCCTGCCGCCTGCGGATAAGAGCCGTGGATGGGTTCGAATACGGAGGTGTGAAGTCCGACGGAGGCGGACGGCAACATGCCCAGCGAACCGGTTATGACGGAGGCTTCGTCCGTCAGGATGTCGCCGAACATGTTTTCGGTCACCATCACATCGAAACTTCCCGGCCACTGCACGATCCGCATTGCGGCATTGTCCACAAACATATATTCGGTTTCCACGTCGGGAAATTCCTTTTCGATGTCCTGCGCCACTTCGCGCCACAGGCGTGAGGTAGCCAGGATGTTGGCTTTATCTACAACCGTCAGTTTCCTGCGGCGCCGGACGGCATATCCGTAGGCCAGGCGGACGATGCGCTCTATTTCTTCGCGCGAATAAACGCAGGTGTCATAAGCGATATTGCCGTCTTCGCTGCGCCCCTGCGGACGGCCGAAATACAGTCCGCCCGTGAGTTCGCGGACGCACATGAAATCGACGCCTCCGATCAGGTCAGCCCGCAGGGGCGACTTGTGCAGCAGGGATGGGAATGTGGTGACGGGACGGATGTTGGCATACAGTCCCAGTTTCCTGCGCATGGCAAGCAGGCCCTGTTCGGGACGCACTTTGGCCGACGGATTGCGGTCGTATTCCGGCGAACCGATTGCGCCGAACAGTACGGCGTCACTCCTCATGCACAGTGCGTGCGTTTCGTCGGGATAAGGGTTTCCGGTTGCAGCGATCGCACATGCGCCGACCGGGGCCGTTTCGCTGTTCAGTTCATGATTATACTTCGTGCAGACGGCTTTTACGACCTTCATTGCCTGCCCGATTATTTCCGGGCCGATCCCGTCGCCCGGCAATACGGCTATGTTCAGTTTCATCCGGCGTTACAGTCTGTTAAAGTGTACGTACTTAGGTTCCATCGGGATGTACGAGTCATCGTCCCAGAGGGTGCTTGTTATCATCAGATCCGCGCTGTAGCGGTTACATGCGATGGGGACGTTATGAACCCGGCACTGACGCAGCAGCATCTGTATGTCCGCCTCGTGCGGTTGCGGGTTGAGGTCGTCGATCAGGAAGATGGCCAGGTCTATTTCCTTGCGTACCACCATCGCTGCAATTTCCGCATCCCCTCCCATCGGGCCGGAATGCATGCGCTTTATGTTGAAGGCGTCAAAGCCTTTTTCTTCAAATGCCTTACTGATCAGGCCGCCGGTCGTGCCCGTGCATACCAGGTTGTGCCCGGATAAAAACCGGACATTATGCACGGCCCATTCTATCATGTCCACCTTTCGGTTATCGTGCGCCACAAGCGCGATTGTCAATTTTCTGTTCATCGTCTTTATTATTTAGTTCTCAATTTTATTAAGCATCTTGACCGTAGCTTTTATGGCCGCTTCGATCTGGTCGGCGTCAAGCCCGCGGGTTTTAAATTCGACGCCTTCGTGACGCCACGTGATGATTGTCTGCACGAATGCGTCCGTACGGCCGCCGGGCGGTATCGAAACGGCGTAGTTCGTAAGCATCGGGAAGGGGCGGTCGAGCGTTTTGTAGATTTTGCGCAGGGCGCGGACAAAAGCGTCGTACTGGCCGTCGCCGGTTGACGTGTTTTCGTACGCGGTGCCGTCTATTTCTATCTTCAGCGTGGCTACGGGTTTCAATCCCTGCGCCAAAGACAGGGAATAATTTAATATCCGGATCTTATTTTCGTGCATATCGTAACGAAGGACGTCGGAGATAATGTACGGCAGGTCTTCCTGCGTTACGATTTCCTTCTTGTCGCCCAGTTCGATTACGCGCTGCGTCACTTTACGCATTGATTCTTCATCCAGCTCGATGCCGAGCGCTTCCAGGTTTTTGCGGATATTGGCATTGCCGGAGGTTTTTCCGAGGGCATATTCGCGCGTGCGGCCGAAGCGTTCCGGGATCAGGGCGTTGCAGTAGAGGTTGTTCTTGCTGTCTCCGTCCGCATGAACTCCCGCGCATTGCGTGAAGACGTTTTCGCCGATGACCGGCTGGTTCGGGGCGATCCGTATGCCGGAATACATCTCGACGCTTTTGCTCACGTGATTGATTTTATTTTCCCGGATATTTGTTTTTTCCTGCAGCTGGTCGTGGATCACGGAGACAACGCTGCTCAGCGATGCGTTCCCGGCGCGCTCGCCAAGTCCGTTTACCGTCACGTGGACGCCTTTAATGCCTGCGCGGACGGCGGCATAGACGTTCGCTACGGCCAGGCCGTAGTCATTGTGGGCGTGAATGTCGAAATGCAGTTCGGGGTAGCGTTCGACCATATCGCGGCAATAGCGGTATATTTTTTCCGGGTTAAGTATGCCGAGTGTATCGGGAAGCATAAAGCGGCGAACGGGCAGCGATTTCAGCGAATCGACCAGTTGGAAGACATAGTCGGGTGAATCCTGCATGCCGCCGGACCAGTCTTCGAGGTAGATGTTTACGTCTATGTCCATTTCGCGGGCCAGGCGGACCTGTCCGGTAATGTCTCGAATATGCTGTTCGGGCGTCTTCTTCAGCTGTCCGGTGACGTGCTTCAGGGAGCCTTTGCAGAGCATGTTTACCACGCGGCATCCGGCGTCCCTTATCCACTGCAGGGACACGCCGTTGTCCACAAATCCCAGGACTTCCAGGCGGTCAAGGCATCCTTTCTGTGCGGCCCATTCCGATATGCCCCGGACGGCTTCGAACTCGCCGTCCGACACGCGGGCGGATGCGATCTCAATGCGGTCGACGTTCAGTTCGTTGATCAGCAGCCGCGCGATTGACCGCTTTTCGTGCACGGAGAAAGAGACTCCGTTTGTCTGCTCCCCGTCGCGGAGAGTTGTATCCAGTATTTCTATCATAAGTTTAAAGATTTCTCGTATGCTTCTATTTTCGGCCTGTTTGCCAGCAAAAAGTCAATGTCGTCCAGGCCGTTCATCAGGCAGTGCTTTTTATAGGCGTTTATTTCAAAATGCTCGCTTTTGCCTGTGGCGAGATTCGTTATGCGCTGTTCCGGCAGATTCACTTCTACTTCCATGCGGGGGTCACGCTCGACGGATGCGAAAAGTCCGGCAAGGAACGGTTCGCTCACGACGACGGGAAGGACGCCGTTGTTCAATTCGTTGTTCTTATGAATATCCGCAAAGAAGCTGGATACGACGACGCGGAATCCGTATCCGGCAATCGCCCAGGCGGCATGTTCGCGGCTTGAACCGCTGCCGAAATTCTTTCCTGCAACAAGTATCTTCCCGCTGTATTTCGGGTTGTTCAGGACGAAGGATTCGATCCGGTTGCCCTGTTTGTCATAACGCCAGTCGCGAAACAGGTTCTCGCCGAATCCTTCCTTCGTCGTCGCTTTCAGGAAGCGCGCCGGGATAATCTGGTCCGTGTCCACGTTTTCCAGCGGAAGGGGGACACAGGTACTTCGTAATATTTCAAATTTTTCTTTCATAATATAATTAATTTAATTCACTGATGTTACACAGTACCTGTGAATCCGAAACGGATGTAATCTGGGTCGTAGGGGCGAAAAATTTTTCGCCCCTACCAACGTCGGGGATTGTCGGCAGCAGGTACCGGAGCGGCGAAGCCCCGACATCTGTTGGATTCGGCGGCCGGGTTCGATTTGATAGATGCGGCGTACCGGATATTTCGGGGCTTCGCCGCTCCGATGCAATGATTCCGGCACCCATCCCGACGTTTCACATCGGGCTACCAATATTAAATCCGTTCCGGATTGACCTGTACTGCGTAACATGAGTTAATTCATTATTTCCCGCGGGTCGGTTACTTTTCCGGTGATTGCGGCGGCGGCGGCCACGAGCGGGCTTGCCAGCAGCGTTCTTGAGCCGGGGCCTTGGCGCCCCTCGAAGTTGCGGTTCGACGTCGAAACGGCGTACTTGCCGGCCGGGATCTTGTCGTCGTTCATTGCCAGACAGGCTGAGCATCCCGGCTGCCGCAGTTTAAAGCCTGCTTCTTCCAGTATTTTATCAAGTCCTTCTTCGCGTATCTGCGCATCGACCATCCACGAGCCGGGCACGAGCCATGCCGTGATGCCGGGGGCTTTCCTGCGGCCTTTTACGACGGAGGCGAACAGGCGGAAGTCTTCTATGCGGCCGTTTGTGCACGAGCCGAGGAAGACGTAATCGACCGGCTTCCCGGCAAGGGGTTCTCCTTCGTCGAAGCCCATGTAGTCAAGCGATTTTTTGTACGAGGCGCGTCCGGCTTCGGGCATCGTGCAGGCCAGGGGTACGGACTGTGTGATGCCGGTTCCCATGCCGGGATTTGTGCCGTATGTAATCATCGGCTCGATGTCATCGGCATGGAAGAGGACTTCCCGGTCGAACACGGCATCGGGACCGCTTGCAAGCGTTTTCCAGTAAGCGACGGCGCTGTCCCATGCTTCGCCGCGGGGTGCATATTCGCGGTCTTTCAGGTAGGCGAATGTCGTCTCGTCGGGTGCGACCATGCCGCCGCGCGCGCCCATCTCTATCGACAGATTGCACAGGGTAAGGCGGCCTTCCATCGTAAGGTTGCGCACTGCCGGGCCGGCATATTCGACAAAATAGCCGGTAGCTCCGCCGGTCGTCATCTTCGACATCACGTACAGCGCCACATCTTTGGCCGTGACGCCCCGGCCGGGCGTGCCTTCGATGCGGATTCGCATGGTTTTCGGCTTCTGTTGCAGGATGCACTGCGATGCGAGCGCCATCTCTACCTCGCTCGTCCCGATGCCGAAAGCGACAGCGCCCAGCGCGCCGTGCGTGGACGTATGGCTGTCGCCGCAGACGACGGTCATTCCCGGAAGCGTGAGCGCACGTTCGGGGCCGACGACGTGGATAATCCCGTTCTTCGGATGCATCATCCCGAAACAGGTCAGGCCGAAGTCTTTCGCATTCTTCGCCAGCGTATCGACCTGCGCCTTCGACACGGGGTCTTCAATCGGCTTGTCCTGGTCGCGGGTGGGCGTGTTATGGTCGGGCATGCAGAAGATGCGTTCCGGCCGCAGTGGCGTCAGGCGCCGTGCCCTGAGTCCGGCAAATGCCTGCGGACTTGTTACTTCATGACAGTATAGCCTGTCGACATACAGTTGCACGGGGCCGTCCTCAATCGTGGCAACCACGTGCGCATCCCAGATCTTATCAAATAATGTGTTCATATTCTTTTCGTATAATCAGTTGCAAAAATAATGCATATTTACCGGAAATCTCCCGGATAAGCCCGAAATGTTCGCCTTTCATTTCACGAACTTATTAATCGCATCCACAAAAGCCTCAATCGAAGCGGCGACAATGTCGGTATTGGCCGCGAAGCCATAGTATATATTTCCGTCGTAGGCGACCTGCATGTGCACTTTCCCGATGTCGTCGCTTCCCCGGTTAATCGCCTGGATGAGGAACTCCTGAATAACCATCTGGCGGTGTATGATCATCTTAACCGCTTTTATGGCTGCGTTGACCGGGCCGTTGCCCGAAGCCGCCGCCTCGAACGTCTCGCCCGCAATGTTGAGGCAGACACTGGCGACGGGACGCACGCCGATACCGGACGTGACCTGCAGGTATTCCAGCTTGATGCGAAGCGAGTCCTTATTTCCTTCGCCGGCAAGCATCAGCACGTCATCGTCGCTTATGTCTTTCTTGCGGTCGGCCAGTTTCAGGAAGTCCCGGTAAACTTCGTCCAGGCGTTCCTGGTCAAGCTCGATGCCGAGCGTCTGCAGGCGATGCTTCAGCGCGGCGCGTCCGCTTCGGGCCGTAAGGACTATCGAGTTGTCGTCGATTCCGATTTCTTTGGGATTCATAATCTCATACGTCTGCACGTTCTTCAGCACGCCGTCCTGATGAATGCCGGACGAGTGCGCAAAGGCATTACGGCCCACGACGGCCTTGTTCGGCTGAACCGGCATGTTCATCAGGCTCGAAACCATCCGGCTTGTCGAATAGATCTTCCGGGTATTGATGTTCGTTTCTATGCCGAGATGCCGGTGACATTTCAGGATCATTGCCACTTCTTCCAGCGAGGTGTTGCCGGCGCGTTCGCCGATTCCGTTGATCGTCAGTTCTGCCTGTCGTGCGCCGTTCGTGATGCCGGCAATCGTATTGGCCGTAGCCATGCCGAGGTCGTTGTGGCAGTGCGTAGAGATAATCGCCCGGTCGATGCCGTCCACATGTTCGGTGAGGTATTTGATTTTGGCGCCAAACTCCGCAGGCAGGCAATAGCCCGTCGTGTCGGGGATATTGACGACCGTCGCGCCGGCTTTTATAACGGCCTCGACCACTTTGGCGAGGTAAACGTTATCGGTGCGTCCGGCGTCTTCGCAGTAAAATTCGACATCTTCCACATAACGCCGGGCATATTTCGTTGCCGCAACGGCGCGTTCCAGTATCTCTTCCTGCGTGGAATTAAACTTGTACCGTATGTGATATTCCGACGTGCCGATTCCCGTGTGTATGCGCTTGCGCTTGGCATACCGGAGGGCTTCCGCGGCCACGTCAATATCCTTCTCCACTCCGCGCGTCAGGGCGCAGATCGTCGGCCATGTAACGGCTTTCGATATCTCGACCACCGAGTTGAAATCGCCCGGGCTGGATACCGGGAATCCGGCCTCGATAACGTCCACGCCCAGCGATTCGAGCGCCTTGGCTACCTGTATCTTCTCTACCGTATTAAGCTGGCATCCGGGCACCTGTTCGCCGTCGCGCAGCGTCGTATCAAAAATAAATAATCTTTCCATCTGTTTGTCTTCTCAATTTATATTCCTTTTTCAACAAAAAACCTTTCTCATCATCGTCGTGAGAAAGGTTTTTACATATCCGTCATACATGCACACATCTCACATCCTGTTGCGCCACA